>CAYQCZ010000013.1:0-21240 GCA_964415955.1 uncultured Verrucomicrobiota bacterium
TACCCAGTGTTGCGTGAGCGCCTGCGTGCGCAGGGACAGGTGCTCGACCTGCCCGAGGCGCCAAAGGCGCAATCCGTTCCGAAAGCGCAGTTGCTCCCCGCGAATTCCCGGCAGGGCATCGTCCTCGACGACACCAGTGCAGAGCTGGCCGGGGATTGGGTGCGCTCGACGAACTTCAAGCCGTTCATCGGAACCGGATATGTCGTCAATGGCTCAAAAGATTCCCCGGGCGACGGCAAGGCCTCGGCAACCTTTCGCTTTCAAGCGCCGAAGTCCGGCGAATACCGCCTGCTGATGGCCTATTCCGCGCACGAGACCCGTGCCCGGAACGTGCCGGTGACTGTCAGGTGCGGCACGCGCGAATCAGCATTCACCGTGGATCAAACCCTCCCGTTGCCCGCAGGCCAATCCTTTCAACCCGTCGGCACGGTGAAGCTGGAGGCAAACGTCGAGAGCACCATCCAGGTCCGTAACACCGGCACCACGGGCTTCATCATCCTCGACGCTGTGCAGTTGGTTCCCATCGAGTGAAGCGTGCTTCGCAGCGTTGAAGTCCTCGCCGCGCGTCCGAATATCGCGTTGCCTTTTCGCCGGTGGAGTCCTGCAATCGCCGCATGAACTCCCGCCGCCGGTTTCTCGCCACGAGCGCCGGTGCCGCCGCGGCGATTCTCGCGGATGGCGCGCCATCCGCCACGCTCGCTGCCTCATCGGAGAAGCGTTTCCCCAAGTGCATCCGGCTCGCCATCGCCAGCTACTCCTACTGGCACTTCCGCACGGAGAAGGTTCCCATCGAGACGGTGATGGACAAGAGCGCGGCGATTGGCTGCGGGGAACGCGGGAGATCAAACCATCGAAGTTTGGAACGTCCAGGATGGCACTTCAGAGCAGTTCGAGCTGCCTTACAAGCCTGTCATCCTGGAGTTCAGCGCTGATCCCAACATCCTCGTCTTCGGTGCTGCCCACTACGAACTCGAACCTGACAACGACTACCACGGACGATTGCACCTGTTCGATCTCGAGCAGGGAAAGGTTCTCGCGAGCCTTCGGAAGCATGATACACCCGAGGGACGTCCACAATCCTCCGTCGGCGTCCGGGTGTTCTACATGGGTGGAGGGCGGGGTCCGCCCATTGACAGTCTGGTGAGCATGCGAGGGGGGCGCGCATGGTCTCCATGGGCACCGATGCGCGGGTGCATGTGTGGGATCTGAGCAAGTGGCTCTCCAACGACTGGACTCAGGGAGGGGGGATCAATCCCTGACGCCAATAGGCAGTGCGTCCACGCCTGATTAGTCAACCATCTCCGGAATTGAAGACCACACCCAACATCCTCTGGATCTGCACTGACCAGCAGCGCTTCGACATCATCCACGCGCTCGGCAATTCGCGCCTTCGCACGCCAGTGCTCGACCAGTTCGTGGCCGATAGCGAGGCATTCACGCGCGCGTTGCCCGATTCATACGCCCGCTGCAATTCCAGCCGCATCGCATACGCCAGGCCCGTCACCAGCGGCTTGTCCTTCAACTGCTCCCAGCGTTCCTGCTGCCGGTCCGTCCAGCCCTCCGGATTTTTGCGCCACAACCAGCTCGTCTGCGCCAGCTGCTCCCGCGCCACCGCATCGACCCGCGCTTCCTTGCGCCGCACCTCCTCCACCGCCGTGTTGACCTGGCTGACCACGTGAAACTTGTCGAACGAGATCGTCGCGTTGCCGAAGTTCTCCTTCACGCCTTTGATATAGGCCGGGCTCATGTCGATCGCCATCTGCGTGACCGCCTTGGGATGACCGTTATGACGGCCCATTTCCTCGGCCAATCGCGCCCATGTGCCCGCGTCCTTGCCTTCCACCGCCAGCAACACGCGCCGGGCTTCCAGGTCCGCGAACACCGTCAGGTAGTTGTGCCCTTTGCGGCGGTTCATCTCGTCCGCGCCCACCCAGACCACATTCTCCCAACTCAAATCCGCCCACGCCGCGTCCACGTGCGCGAAGAGCGCCCGCCACAGCTTTTGATCCGTCTCGTCCAGAATCTCCGCCGCCTTTTTCACCGGCATCTCGCGCATCAACGTCAGCGCAAAGGCTTCAAACTCCTGCGTCAGCCCCCGCGAACGGCCCTCCCACGGCGCACGCACCGTGTAAACCTTGCACTGGCCCCGTGGCAGCGCGCAGACGATCTCCGACTGCAACTGGCACACGTTGAGATGCCGCCACCGGCGCTCAGGCGCATGGTCGTAGCCGCCGACCGAGTTGGCATGGCAGTGCGGACAGGCCTCACCCTTCCACAATGCCGGGGTTGCCTCGATGCGGATGAACACCTTGTTCTCCTTCTCGACGTAATCGACCTGTTGCACCCGCCAGCCCTCGCCCAGAACCAGTATTATTTGAAACACTTTCTCCGGAATCATAAAAACGCCCCGCAGATTAACCGCGCCAGAACTTATTACCCATTACAAACGTCGAGGAACCACTTTTCAACCAGGGGGCAACCATCAACGGGCGTTTTGCAGGTGGAAGGCTTCACTCCGGATTCGCGAGGGTATTTTCCATCGAAAGGACACAAACCGATCTGACAAAGATGGAACTGCTCCTCCTCAAAGACCAATCCGATCGCATTTGGAGGGTGAAGGAGAAGGTCCAGACGAGCTGGCTGTTCGCCCAAGGGTCCTTGTTCCACTCACGCATCATTTTCCCACCGTCGGCGGTTTAGCAGATGATGTTGCGCGCAAACTTGCCGGGAGCGCAGGTGTGGTGGGTGGCCGGATCGTCGGTGTGCGTGGCCAGTTCCGGGTAGTGTTTACGCTCCATTGCTTTGGCTCTCTCGGCAGGTTCTGGGAGAAGATACGCAACTCAGCTGGGTGGTGATCCAATTCAAGGTATGGGGTTTTCACCCCCTAGCGAGGCGGCCCGCGCAGGTCTAACACTTGGGTTTGGCATCCGCTCAAATCGCCGCGAAACCATTTGTTTTCCAAAAACACGCTTTCGACCGGTTGCCAATAACAAACCAAAAGAAAACAGAAAAATGAAAACTCTGAACAAGAAGAACCCAATGGGTGCAGTCATTGTCATTGCAATTGCCTGGGCGGCTTGGCTTCCGATGACCGCTGGCGAACTGTAAGACCGCCACACCAACCTGCCAAAAACATGAGTGACGCAACCCGGATGGAAGCAATCGTGCGCGCAGATCGGGCATGGGTCGTTTTCGCCAATGCGGAAACCGGCTATTCGCAAAAAGAGCGCGAGGTGTGCTGGGCGCAGCCGGCTCATGGCGATGTTGTTGGCCTCGTAATGCGCAAGGACGGCTTGGTGCGTGCCGATTTCCCACCCCGCCTTTGTTCAGCGTCTTGGACGAGGTCAAACCCACGGAAATCACCCTCACCCATTCCGAACAACCCACCAGCGATGAAACCAGTCTGCCGTAAAACCCCACAATAAACCTGTTACTGAAGGTCTTTCTGAATGTCGCCCATTCTGGAGGATCCGAATCAACTAGACGGCGCAACCAGTTCGCGCGCCACAACATATTAGCTCTGCATGAAAACATTCGGCTGCCTTGTTGGCAAATCGTTCCTGCCCGGTCTGGCATCAATCGCTCTCTTGAGCGGTTGCTCGCTCCTGCCACGCTCCCACTCGTACCTCCCCGGAAATCGAGCCTTCATCGCCTACTGGCCACCAGCGGAAAACAGTCACCAGTTGAAGCTGGCCGTGAAAGACAACATCGACGTGAAGGGCGTGGAGACCACCGCTGGCTCGGAGCTTTTGGCCCGGACGCGCGACCCCGCGGAGAAGGATGCTTCGTGCCTGGCAATCGCGCGGCAGCGCAATGTACTGATTGTTGGCAAGGCGAACTTGAGCGAATTTGCAGTCGCTCCCTCGGGCTTCAACGATTATTTCGGAACCCCCGCAAGTCCGCTCAACATCTGGCGCAAGCTGCTCCCGGGAGGTTCGAGTTGCGGTTCGGCCGTGGCCGTGGCGAGTGGAATGGCTGACGTGGCTTTCGGGACAGACACCGCCGGCTCGATCCGCGTGCCTGCCGCGTGGTGCGGCGTGGTTGGGTTGAAAACGACGCATGGTTTGATTCCCATCGACGGCGTCTTCCCGATCGAACCGGAGCATCTCGATACGGTCGGGCCGATGGGCAAGGACATCGCCCACACCGTGCAAGGAATGGATCTTCTGCAGGAGGGGTTCGCCGCCCTCTATGCCGCGGCCGTGGCTGCCAAACCGGCCGCACGAGGAATTCGGATCGGACGTCTCACGCTCAAAGGCACCGACCGGGAAATCGATCGAGCGGTGGACGAGGCTCTCGCCAAGACGGGTTTTCAAGTCATCCCGCTCGACGACGACTTCCGGCAGGAGTGGGACCGGGCCAATGTGGATGGCAATACGATCGCCACCGCGGGCGTTTGGATCAGCGACAAACAATTCCGTACTGAGAACGGTGTGGCCGCCCGGACAAAAACGGCAATCCTCGCTGGCCAGCTCGCCTACCCAGCCGGTTACGAATCGGCTGTCGCGAGACAAGCCGGGTGGCAGAAAACGCTCAACGAGATCTTCACGAATGTGGATTTCATCGCTTTGCCGACCATGCAGACGACGCCGCCGCCGATTCCGCGGAATTTTAGAATCGGCATCATGGAAGCGCGTATGCTCGGATGGCAAAATACGGCGGCCGTGAATTTCGCAGGCAATCCGGCGGTGGCGCTGCCGATTCCCCTGCGCCATGATGCCAAGGCGGCCGTGGCGCGCGTGCAATGGCCGGGCCGCCAAGTCCGAGATTCTTCGGACCTCCAAATGAATGATGGCAAGGTGTCCGTGACGAGCCTGCAGCTGATCGGGCCGCGGCTTAGCGAGGCGCAGCTCCTCAACGCGGGCCGGTTGGTTGAAACCGCAATCAAAATTAATGAGGAGAACCGCGCAGTGCCATGAAGTCCGCCGGTCGAGGCGTTCCCAATCTGCGACAACCACTGCTCCCGACCAAGTTGACCCGATGCAGCTCGTCTCTCTCCTGACCACTCTTTCGGCGGCACTGGCGCTGGCTCTCGCGAGCACGGGGATGAGTGCGGAATCGGCGGAAGAACTGATCCAGAAGGGCGATGTCTTTTACGCCAAACTCGAGGCTGTCGAGGCGCTGAGGTTTTATCTTCCGGCGGAAAGACTGGATCCGAATAACGTAAGACTCCTGGTGCGCATCGCGCGGCAGTACCGGCACCTGATGAGTGATGCCACAAAGGTGAGTGATAAACTGCTGCTGGGCAATTTGGCAGTGAACTACGCGCAGCGGGCGGTGGATCTCGCACCGGATGAGCCGGAGACGCAACTCGCCTTGGCGATCAGCTACGGGAAGATGCTTCCGATCCAGGGAACCAAGCAGCAGGTCGCCAACTCACGTCTCATCAAAATCGCGGTGGACAAGGTGATCGCACTCGACCCGACCAACGATCTGGCCTGGCAGGTCTTGGGTCGTTGGTATCTGGCGCTGGCCGATGTTGGCCCAGTGAAGCGCGCCTTCGCAAAGGTTGCTTATGAAAAGCTGCCGCCCGCGAAATACGAGGACGCGGTGCGCTGCTTTGAGAGGGCCATCGTGCTCAATCCCAACCGCCTTATGCATTACATCGAACTCGGTCGCTCCTACGCACAAATGGGCCGGGATGCGGACGCGCGGAAGTTCATCACCCAGGGCCTCGCGATGCCCGAGACGGAGAAAGACGATCCGGAAACCAAGTATCTAGGACGGCAGATTCTCAAGAAACTCCGCTAATGCCAGACGGCAGTTCTGCCAGGTTCGCTTCTATGTAGAGATGGTGCCAAAGCTGAGTGGCCACCACGGCGGCAAGACCCCCCTCTACGGAGAGACGCGGCAGCGACCCCGCCGACATCCGGCGAAAAGCCCGCCGCCAGTAATGCACCGCGGCTGCATCGAAATAGCCCGTGCGGCGCAAGGATTCTTCGCTCAAAAGCTGACCGACAAACTTTGGCTCCGGCTCCATGTGGAAGCTGTCCAGCGGCGCACGGAAAATCACTTTGCGCCTTTGGTAAACGGACGCCGGCAGCCAGCGCTCCGCCAGCAGACGCAGCAGATGCTTGTCGCGGAAACCACGCAGCTTCCATTTCGGGTCCAACCTGGCAAGGAACGCAAAAACCTCCTCATCCAAAAACGGATACCGCACCTCCACCGAGGAATGCATGGCCACTCGGTCGCCTTTTGCCTGGAGCAGGTGGCCAGCGAGCGTCACGCGGCCCGCGATCCAGATGCCGCGGTGCAGTGGATGCCAGCGTTTGGCGCGGGCCAGCGGCATCTCCAGATCGGCCCATGGGTTCGCCTGCTCGCGTACCTCGTGCATCGACTCGGAATAAAAGCGGAGCTTGGACAAACCGAGCAGGCCGTAAGAATCAATCCACGCGTTCGGGCCGCCGATCGCTTCCTCGATACCCCGCCGGAACTCGCGTGGATACTGCGGCACATTCTTTAGCCGCAAATAACCGCGGCGCACCACGTCGCTCAGGCGCACGCCTGGCAGGATGTCGAGATACCCGATCAGCTTTGCGACCTTGTACCAAGGGTAGCCGATTAGCCACTCGTCCGCGCCCTCGCCGGTAAGCACGACCTTTTGGCCGCACTCGTGAACGCGCCGGGCCAACAGCAGCAATGCCGCGCATGAGGTATCGATCACCGGCGCCTCAGCCGCCTGGATGAGCTGCGGGTAGGTGTTCACCGCGTCCTCCGTGCGAAACTCCTGCACGATCGGCGGCTTGGTTTTGATGTGCCTTGCAACGAGGTTGGCCGCGTCGAGTTCGTCCAGCTCGGGCGAGTCCACGCGGATCGTGTAGGTGTTGATTGCAGAGCCCTTCAGCTGACAGGCGAGCGCCGCGATCAGGCTTGAATCCACGCCACCGGACAAATAGGAGCCGACGGGCACGTCCGCTTTCAGCCGCGTGTCCACGGCTCGCAGCATGACCTGCTCAAATTCATCCACCAGGCGACGCGGATCATCGCCACGTTCTTCGTCACCCAGATCGGGAAAATCCATTTCCCAATACGCACGGTCCACAATCTCCGCGTTTCGTCCGTGTCCGCTGTCGGGCGTGATTTCGAGGAAGTGCCCGGCTCGCAGCAACTGCACCCCTTCGAAGCACGTGATCGGCCCCGGCAATGCGGAGAACGTGAAGATGTGGTCAATACCCCGCCGGTCCGGCCGCGCTGGCACCATGCCGGAAGCCAGCAGCGCTTTGATCTCGGACGCAAACAACAGCCATTCGCCCTGCCGCGTCCAGTAGAGTGGGCAGATCCCGAACCGGTCACGCGCAAGCAGCAGGCGTCGCCCGCGCTGGTCCCAGAGCGCGATGGCAAACTGTCCGCGCAGTCGTTCGAACATTCCTTGCTGATACTCTTCCCAAAGATGCGGAATGACTTCCGTGTCGCAGTGCTTCACCAGGCGATGCCCGCGCGCTTCCAGCTCCGCCCGCTTTTCGAGGTGGTCAAATAGTTCGCCATTGAAGACCACCACGACGTTCCCATCCTCATTGGTCACCGGTTGCTGGCCATCCGCGAGGCCGACAATGCTCAGCCGGCGCGACGCCAGCGCGACTCCCGGTTGAAAAAAGAAGCCCTCTTCGTCAGGGCCGCGATGCATCAGGGCACGCGCCATTCTCCGCACGATTTCGTCCGGTACAGCTCGTTGCTGGGTGAGATCAATAATACCTGCGATGCCGCACATGAGAACTTTCTCAACTTTGAACGCCGCCCGCCTGCGACCGTTCTTTCGCTTGGATCCAATAAGTCCCGGGAGGGCCTATCGGTCCATTCTGCAAGGCACTATTTAACCGAACATTTGACGTCCGGCACCGGGGGGATGTCCCCCATTGTATGAACAGCGCGTTCTTCTCACAATCTGTCAAACGTGCGCCACTGGATCACACATTCCAGATAATTAACTCAGACTGTGCCGCCACCGCGCCACATCATGGCCTGACGGATTGGGTTTGTCCGGATCAATCGCTCGGTGCTCACATATGACCGTTTAGTTCAAATGTCTAAGGACCGTATTGCCATCATCGGAATCGGCTGCCGTTTCCCCGGCGGAATCAATCATCCCGACGCGCTCTGGAAACTCCTGGTCGAGGGCCGGGAGGCCGTCAGTGACGTGCCATCGGATCGTTGGAACGTCGAACGCTATTATGATGCGGAACCGGGAATTGTCGGAAAATCCATCGCGCGTCGCGGCGGCTTCGTCGATGGCATCGACCAGTTCGATCCGCAGTTTTTCGGCATCTCGCCGCGCGAGGCGCCCTACGTCGATCCGCAGCACCGGCTGCTCCTTGAGACGGCGTGGGAAGCGATCGAAGATGCGGGCCTGGTCCTCGATTTTGAAAAAGGCACCGACGTCGGGGTGTTCGTTGGCATTTCACACAATGACTACCAGGTGATCCAGGGCACGCCTTGGGACTCGCGGAGCATTTCGCCACATTCGCCCACCGGCAGTGCGCACAGCATCGCTGCCAACCGCATCTCCTATTGCCTGAACCTGCGCGGCCCGAGCATCGCCATGGACACCGCGTGCTCGTCCGCACTCACTGCGGTCCACGCGGCGTGCGAACACATTCGGATGGGACGCGGCGACACTGCGCTCGCCGGTGGCGTGACGGTGATGATCACGCCCGGCGGTTTCATCGGCTTCTCCCAGGCCTCGATGCTGTCGCCGGACGGCAGGTGCAAGGCATTCGACGCATCAGCCAATGGCTTTGTGCGCGGTGAAGGCGCCGGGATGGTGCTGCTGAAGCGCCTGTCGCAGGCGATCGCCGACGGCGACCCGATCCATGGCGTGATCATCGGCACGGCGCTGAACCAGGACGGTCACACCAACGGCATCTCGCTCCCGAGCCCGGAGGCGCAGACGCGACTTGTTCGCGACGCCTGCATCGACGCGGGGATCGCGCCGTCGCAGATTGGGTTTGTCGAAGCGCACGGCACGGGCACCGCCGTGGGCGACCCGATCGAAGCCCACGCCCTGGCGGAGGCCTTATGCGCCGACCGCCCAGCCGCATCCCCGCTGCTCATCGGCTCGGTGAAGACAAACCTTGGCCACCTGGAAACCGCCGCCGGCATTGCCGGTCTTGTGAAAGCGGTGCTCGTGCTCAAGCACGGGCAGGTTCCCGCCAACCTCCATTTTGCAACTCCCAATCCGAACATCGACTTCAAGGGATTGAAGCTGCGCGTGAACTCCACGCTGGAACCATTCCCTGCGACCGGTGGGACGCGCATGGCAGGCGTGAACTCGTTCGGCTTCGGGGGTGCCAACGCGCACGTCATTATCGAGGAAGCGCCGCATCGTCCGCATCACGCGCATTCCGAACCGCCCGTCGAACACGCCTGGCCGATCGTCCTTTCCGCGCGCTCAGAGGAGGCGCTGCGCGGCTCCGCATTGCATCTCGCGCAGTGGCTCGATGAGCGTTCGCACGCCAATGGCGACTCTCCGCTGCTGCCCGATCTCGTTTATTCGCTCGGAGCGCGGCGTAATCACCACCCCCATCGGCTCACCATCGTCACAAATTCGATGACTGAGCTGCTTCAGGAACTCAACGGCTTTGGCGTGAAACAGGAGAGCCCGAAGGTCCGCACCGCCTTCACTTCACGCCGCGAAGCGCCGCTGCGCATCGCCTTCGTGATGAGTGGACAGGGCCCGCAATGGTGGGGCATGGGCCGCGAGTTGATGTGCCACGAGCCGGTCTTCCGCGCCACCCTCGAACGCTGCGCCGCCGCTATGAAACCTTGGGGCTTTTCCCTGTTGGAGGAACTCGCCCGCACCGAGGAGACCTCGCAGATGCAACGCACGAAGATCGCCCAGCCGGCGATTTTCGCCCTGCAAATCTCGCTCGCCGGGCTCTGGAAATCCTGGGGCATTCAGCCCGCGGCGATCGTCGGCCACAGCGTTGGAGAAATTGCCGCGGCCTCCGTCGCCGGTGTGCTCAGTCTGGAAGAGGGCGCGCGGATCATTGTGCAGCGGGCACGCTTCATGGATGGCTGCGCGCGCGGCGAAGGCACGATGCTCGCGCTGGGTCTGGGTGAAGACGAAGCGCGTGCGTTGATTGTGCGCCACGACCGCACAGTCACAATCGCCGCCATCAATGGCCCGCGTTCGTTGACCCTCGCCGGCGCGCGCATTTCGCTCGAAGCCATGCTTGCCGAGGTAGAGCCAAAAGGCGTCTTCGCCCGGCTCATCCGCGTCGATCATCCGTTCCATCACCCCCTGATGGAGCCGGCCTCCGATGAACTTGAGAAAACCCTTGCCGATCTCGTGCCGCAGGCTGGCACCGTCCCGTTTTTCAGCACCGTCACGGGCGGGCGTTGCCCCGGCGAAACGTGCAGCGCCGTCCACTGGGGACGTGGTGTGAGGCAGCCCGTGCAGTTTGCGTCGGCGGTAAATGCGCTCGCGGAATTCGGTGTGGACGTGTGGCTGGAAATCGGTGCCCATCCGGCGCTGGTTCACTCCCTTCAGGAATGTATCGAGGGTCGCACTGCCTCGCCCCGAGGAATGACTCCCTCATCAGGCAGCAGCGACTCCGTGCCCTCTAATCCACGGGGCAGGGTTCCGGTGCTGTCGTCGATGCGTCGCGAGCGGGAACAGGAGTCACTGGCTGAAACCGCGATGGATCTTCAACGGGCCGGAGCAGTGTTGAATTTTACGGCAATGACCCCCTCGCGCCGACTGCTCTCGCTGCCCGCCTATGCATGGGACAAAAGCCGCTGGTGGCATGAAGCGGACGATTGGCGCGAAGGCCGACTCGCTCCGGGCGGGCGCGGGCTGCTCGATATTCGTCTGCCGCGTGCGACACCGACCTGGACCGCCCGGTTCGATGGCCGCCACATGGCGTTTCTCAAAGATCACAAGGTGGACAGCCACGTTATCTTCCCGGCGGCGGGCTTCGTGGACCTCGTCCTCGAAGTGGGCGTGCAGTTGTTTGAAGGCCGCGCGTTCGTCGTTGAGGATTTCGAAATCCGCAAACCGCTCATCCTGCCCGATCCGGCCTCAGGGGTGCAGCTTGAAATCTCCTACGATGTGAATGAGCGCACGTTCGCCATCCTGAGCCGCTTCGATCATGGCGCCGCGTGGTCGCTGCATGTCGTGGGCTCGATGCGCGGCGAACGCACCGAATCGCCTTTCGCATCCACGACTTGGGAAACGACGGCGGCACCCGGCATGGAACCGGTGGAAGTCGAGGGTTTCTATCGCTACATGAGTGATATGGGCCTGCGCTACGGCGAGGAGTTCCGCCCGGTGCGCGAGCTCTCCGCCGGAGCCGGTCACTCAGCGGGCCGTGTGACCTTGTCCGAGGCGATCGCCGGCCGCGCCGGCGAATACGCGCTGCATCCGGTGCTCATGGACGGTGCGCTGCAAACCTTCTCCGCCGGTGCCGCAACCATCGAGGGCCGCTGCTCGCACATGAAGCTGCCGGTGCGCTTTGCGCGAATCCTTTTCCTCCGCCCGCCGGGCGCATCCGTGCGCGTGCGCGCCGGGGTCTTGCAGTCCAACGAGGAATTTGTGGAAGGACGACTCGGTCTCTACGACGAAGCCGGCCAGCCGTGCATCCTCGTCGATGGCTTCCGTGCAATCAGTGTCTCGGGCGTCCGCCGTTCCGGTGCGCCAGGTGGCACACGTGACGTCCTCTACCACGTGGATTGGGTGCGGACGCCGTCTTCACACCAACCCACGCCGCTCGCACCACTCCCCCTGGAGCAACTCCAGTCCGCCGCTGCGACCGCGCTGGAGCAGGTCATCAACATGCGTGGCCGCCCTGCATTGCAAGAGTCCATGGCTGCCCGCGACGACCTCACCGCCCTACACCTTGCGCACGGTTTGCAGGCCATGGGCGCGGTCGTGGGCAAGAAGTTTACCGGCGACTCCCTGCGCGTGGCTGCTTCTCTACGGCCGGTCTTCGAGCGCCTGATGACCTGCCTCGAGAAACGCGGACTGCTCACCAGGGTCGCCTCTGGTTACCGCCCGACAACGGCCTTTGCGACTGCAGCGGACTCGGCCCAAGAGGCGCTTCGAGCCTTCATGGGACAGCATTCCGGCTATCTGCCGGAGGCTCTGCTCTGCGCGGAAAATTGCGCCGAACTCGGCCCGATCCTGCGTGGGGAAAAGGACACCGTGCAAGTGCTGTTCTCCGGTGCCGGTGCGGAGTTGCTCGATCACCTCTACAGCGAAGGCCTCTACACAAGCCACTGGCTGGCGGCGATTGCCGCAGCCGTGCAGGAGGTCGCGCGCCATCTGCCGGAAGGTCGCGGGCTGAGCATCCTCGAAATCGGCGGCGGCACGGCTGGCTTGGCGGCACAACTGCTGCCTTTGCTGGAGCGCGGACTTCACGCCTACACATTCACCGACGTCTCGGCGGGCTTCTTTCCTCCCGCGCTGCAAAAGCTGGCCGCGTTTCCCGAAGTCGAGTGCAAGGTTTTCGACCTCGAAAAGCCGGGCATCGATCAAGACCTCGCCGCAGGATCATTTGACTTCATCATCGGCACCAACGTGCTGCACGCGGTGAGCGATGTCCGCGCGACACTCGGCCATCTGCATGATCTGCTGACACCAGGCGGAAGCCTCGTCTTCATGGACATGGCGACGCCGCAGTTGTGGACCGAGACGGTCTTCGGTCTCACGAGCGGTTGGGGGCGATTCACCGACCGCGACTTGCGTCCGGATCAGCCTTTGCTGGAGCGAGCGCAATGGGAACGAGCACTGATCCAAGCAGGGTTTGGTGAAGCAACTTCGCTGCCGGGGTTGATTGGAGCATCGGGTGGTGAAAGCCTGATCGGGCTCTTCGCACGGAAGACCTGGCAGCAACCTGCAGCCGCCGGTGCGCCTGTGGAGACCCCTGCGGAAAAATCGTGGCTCATATTCGCCGATGCCTCCGGGTTGGGCGGGCAACTGGCGTCGCAACTGCGCGCCGCTGGAGCGTATTGCCGGATCGCCTGGTCCGGCAAAGAGTTTACCGCGACCGGTGTTGACACTTTCACCTTGCGCGCGGAAGCGCCGGAAGATTGGAGGCAACTTCTCGCAGCCTGCGCGAGCGCAACACCGGTCGAGCGAATCATCTACCTCTGGGGGCTCGACGCACCAGCGGAAGTCAAGGAGCCGGTGATGGGCACCGACGCTGTGCTGCACCTCAGTCAGGCGCTCGAAGCAACCCATCCCGGAGCCAAAGTGCGGATCGACGCCGTCACGCGCGGCGCCCAACCGGTGGGCCGCGAGACAACCGCGACCACGGTGGCGCAGACTCCCGGCGTCGGCTTGTTCAGGGTCGTCCTCAACGAATACTCAAATCTCACCTGTCGCGGAATCGACCTTCCGCCGGTTGCTTCCGGGGCCGATGTCGCCCTGCTTTGGAGCGAACTCCACAGGAATGACACCGAGCGCGAAATCGCCTTCCGCGGCGAAGCCCGCTACGCCCAACGCCTCACACGGGGACGGCCGGCGCTTCAGCAAACGCTCGATCCGGCGGTGCCGCTGCGCCTCGAATCCCGCGAGCGCGGCCACCTCGACACACTCCGCTTTGCACCGTTCGCGCTGCCCTCCTGCGGGCCGGGTGAAGTGCTCATCGACGTCAAAGCCGCCGGCATGAACTTCCGGGACGTGCTCAAGGCACTCGCACTATATCCCGGCGAAGCACCCGATGCGCGCATCTTCGGCGATGAAGTCGGTGGTGTCGTCAAGGCCGTCGGTGCGGGCGTGAAGCACGTCGCACCGGGTGATCGCGTGTTTGGCCTCGCAGCGTTCGGCCTGGCAACGCAGACGCTGGCGCGCGGTGGTGATGTCCGCCGCATTCCGGGCAAACTGTCGTTTGAGGAAGCAGCCACGCTGCCGGTGGTTTTCATGACCTCCTGGCATGCACTGAAAGTCGTGGCGCGACTGCGCGCTGGCGAATGCATCCTCGTCCACGCGGGTGCAGGCGGCGTCGGCATGGCGGCGATTCAGATCGCCCATCACCTCGGTGCCGAGGTCATTGCCTCGGCCGGCAGCGTCACCAAACGCGCGTTGCTCAAGACTCTGGGTGTGAAGCATGTGATCGACTCGCGGCGCGGCGACTTCGCCGAAGCCGTCATGGAACTCACCGGCAGGCGCGGCGCGGACGTCGTTCTAAACGCGCTGGCCGGCGAGGCAATCCCGATGGGGCTCTCATGTCTCGCGGAGTTCGGCCGTTTCATCGAGATTGGCAAACGCGACATCTACCAGAACTCCCGCATCCCGCTCTGGTCGCTTCGGCGCAACGCGTCGTTCCATGTCGTCGCGATGGATGCCGTCTTCAGCGGCGATGAATCGCTCACGCGGGAGATGCTCGGCGGGCTTGCCGAACTGGTCGGGAAAGGCGCGCTCACACCGCTCCCCTTCCGTTCCTTTCCGGCGTCTCGTATCGACGCGGCGTTCCGGCTCATGGCGAGCGGCAGGCATATCGGCAAAGTCGTCGTGTCCTTCCCGGAGGCGTTTGTGCCGCGGCGCGGTGAACCACTCACACCATCTTTCGCTATCCAGCCCGACGGCTGTTACCTGATCACCGGAGCGTTCGGTGGCTTTGGGAAAGTGCTCGCCGAGTGGCTGGTGAAATGCGGTGCGCGGCACCTCGTGCTCAGCAGTCGCAGCGGCGCGGCGACACCAGCAGCGGAAGCCTTCGTCCAGAGCCTGCGCAACCGCGGCGTGAACGCGCAGGTGGTTCGCGCCGACGCCGGTTCAGCCGAAGATGTTTCCCGACTGTTCGCGGTAATCCGCGCGGGCGATCAACCGCTGCGCGGCGTATTTCACCTCGCGATGGTCATCGACGACGCGCCGCTTGCCGTGCTCAACCGCGAGCGCCTGCGGACCGTGATGGCGCCAAAGGCGTATGGCGCCTGGCTGCTGCACCAGGGCACACAGGATCTCCCTCTCGATTGCTTCGTAATGTTCTCGTCGATTTCCAGCATCTTTGGGAATCCGGCGCAGGGGAATTACACTGCCGCCAATGCCTTTCTCGACTCGCTCGCCCATCACCGTCGCGCGCTCGGTCTGCCTGCCCTGACCATGAACTGGGGCGTGCTCGGCGGCGAAGGTTACGTCGCGCGCAACGAACGCGTCGCCGAATTCCTCGCGCGTCAAGGCACGACGGCACTCTCACCGGGTGAAGTGATGTCGCTGCTCGAATCCTCCCTCGTCGGGGGCAACACGCAGGTTGCGGCGATCCGGGTCGACTGGGCGAAGTGGCAGCAGTTCTTCCGCAGCCTGCATGAGAATCCGCTGATCGAGCGAATTCTGGCATCCGTCGAAAGTCAGGAAGGCGGCGGCGCGACGAGCGACTGGCGGCTCAAAATCGAATCGGCCGCGCCGGAAGACCGCGAACCGATCATCGCCGCAGCGGTGTGCGAAGTCGTCGGCTCCGTCTTGCGCGTCAAGCCGGACAGTCTGCGCGACGACCAGCCGCTGACGGACCTCGGATTGGATTCGCTGATGGCCGTCGAGATCGAGAACTCGCTTGAAGCGGCCGTCGGCGTGGCTTTGCCACCGGCCAGTCTGATGCGCGCTCGAACCATCGGCCAGATTGCGTCGCTCATCGCCGGCCACATGGCTGGCAAGGGCGCAACTCCCGCACCTGCGGCCGCCGCGGCTCCAGTGGAGCCCGCAGCGACCGAGGATGTCGATCTGGAGGCCTTGTCCGACGAGGACATCGAGCGTCTGCTCGGCACCGCCCCGTCCACCGTAGCAGCACTGCGGCGGGTGGACGCCACAGTCAACAGGATTCCCGATCCACAAGGAGTCACATGATGGCAGCTGGCCGGGCCGACACCATGGTCGGAGACCTGTCCTCCGTGGCGGCAGGCCCGTGTGGAGGAGGAGTGGACGGTGGACTGCGAAGGCTGGACAGGCGCGCGCTTTTGCGACAACGGCTGGATAGTGGGGAAGCCCGGCTTCACCCGTGCAGCTTTCCGCAGCGGGAGTTGTGGGAGACGTCGCCGTTGGCGGTGGCGGATCCCGCAAACCATATTTGCGGCTTCGTCGAAATAAAGGGCAGGATCACTTTTAAGGAAGCCGAGATGGCCATGCAGCGGGTCGCTGACCGGCAGGAGGCCATGCGAATCTCCTTCCTGCCTGGAAAAGACCGGGTCTTGCAGATGATCCGGGCCAGCGGCAGAGCGTTGTTGGGTTACCGAGAACTCTCTTCCAGCGAAGCGCAGCCGGAAGCGCTCGAGGACTTTTTGAAGGAGGGATACCGGTTGCCGTTTGATCTCATGCAAGGGCCGCTCTACCGGGTGGACCTGTTGCGACGGGCTGTCAACGACCACATCCTGATGTTCTCGTTCCATCACGCCATCGCCGACGGCTGGTCGTTGGGTGTTTTCGTGCAGGATGTATGCACAGCTTACGTGATGGGGTTGTCCGGCTTCCGCAAGGCCGTCGCCGTTGGAGTGGGGCGGTCGAATACACTGCCCCCTTTGCAACAAAGCTACAGCGAATGGGTCGCGGCCGAGCGGGCTTTCTGGCAACCGGCAGAACTGGAGCCGCGAGCGGATTTTTGGAAGTCGCAGCTCGCGGGCCATCGCCGAATCTGGAGCGCCCTCGAGGGGACGGAGACCGCGTCGGGCCCGCATCAGCGCTTGATTTCCCATTTTCCCGCCGAGCTTGCGAATGCCGCGCGGGCACTCGCCCGCCGGAGCGGGGCGACGCTCTTCAGCACGTTGCTCGCCGCGTTTCAGGTCGCACTGTCACGCTGGACAGGCGCGCAGGACATTCTCGTCGGCACGCCGGTCGCGAACCGCACGAAGCAGGCGATGAACGAAACGATGGGCTACTTCGCGGGGATTGTGCCGCTGCGCAATCGGGTTGAACCCGAGCGGTCGTTTTCCGCCGGGTTGCGCGCGCTGCATCAGACGACCGTGGATTGTTTTGCGAACGCAATGCCCTTTGCCGAACTCGCCCGCGCTCTCGGCGATGCGGGAGAGCCGGGGCACAACCCAATTTTCGAAGTGCGTTTCGCGCTGCAAAACCATCCGGTCCCCGACGTGGCGCTGCCCGGCTTGTCGGCGAAAGTGCGGATGCGCTCGACCGGCACCGCCCGCTTTCACCTGGCCTGCGAAATCACGGAGGAGGCTGAACAACTCGAAGTCGTGTGGCTCTTCCGGCCGAAAATTTTCCCGGAGGCGGAGGTGAAAAACCTTGGGCGCATCTTCCAGAATCTGCTCGCCGCTGCCTGCCGCTCACCCGAAACCCGCATCGCCGCCCTTACCCACGAACTGTGATGAATGCCACACAGACCCTCGAGGCTTCGATTGAACCTCCCGCGCCGCATTGGATCAGCCGCAGCGCGTTCCAAGTGCTCGTCGTGTTGTTTTTCCTCACTCAGGTGTCGTTGGGCTTCGCCGTGTATCGCGCAAACTACTGGCTCGCCGTGCCGCTGGTCCTGATCTCCTGCCATCTCATGCACGGCATAATGATTGGTTTTCACGAGGCGTCGCACGGGCTGCTGCGCAAGAGCCGGCTGTTTAATGAAGCCGATGGTGTCATCATCGGCATCTTCGGCCTGATGAGCTTCAGCCTTTACCGCGCGTCGCATCAATTGCACCACGCCCATCTCGCTTCCGAGCGCGACGAGGAGCTCTGGCCCTTCGTCCATCCGCAGATACCGCGCTGGGCGCGCGTCCTGGCGGCGGTGTTCGAACTCACGATGGGACTTCTCTACACGCCGTATCTTTTCGTGCGGACCTTCCTCCGCGCCGGTTCGCCCATCCGAAACAAGAAATTGCGTCGACGCATTTGGACGGAGTTCGCGGTCTCAGCCGTTGTCTGGACGGCGATCTTGACGGCGGTCGCAGTCTTCGATGTGTGGAGGTATTTCCTCTGGCTGCACCTCGTCCCAGCGTGGCTGGCCGCGAACATGCAAAGCCTGCGCAAGTATGTGGAGCACGTCGGCCTCACCGGCTCGACGGTAAACAGCTCGACACGCAGCATCGTGGCGGAGGGCTGGGTGGCCAGGTTCGCTAACTTCACGCTGCTACACGAGCCGTATCACGGCGTCCACCATTGGCGCTCCGGGCTGCCGCACCCGGAATTGCCTGAGCACGCTGCCGTGCTCGAACCGAACGTGGAAGCGGAACGCCCGCCTTTCCGCACCTTCGGCGCCGCCGTGCATGATCTGTTCATGAACCTTGGCGATCCGAGGGTCGGTGCTCAGTGGCTCGGGACAGCGCGTACGGCCCGCCAGGAGCTGGCATCACCCCATGGAATAGCGCCCTTAGCAGTTAGCCGCCAATCCGTGCCCATTATTCCGCAGGACGGGCCAACCTTTGAACGGTTGGCGATCCAGAATGGAGATTCCGGTTGGGTGTTTGAAGCCAGCGGACTGAAGAAGCAATACGACGACGGGCAGGTGCAGGCGCTGCGCGGCGTCGATTTTCGCATCCAGCAAGGCGAGTTTGTCGCGATCGTAGGCCCGAGCGGCTCGGGAAAATCCACGCTGCTCCAAATGTTTGGCGCGCTCGACCATCCGAGCGCGGGCATGCTGACGTATCGCGGCGCTTCGCTCGCGGAGCGCGTCGATCTCGCTTCGTATCGCGCCCACGAGATCGGTTTCATTTTTCAAGCCTTCCATCTGCTCCCGACTTTCACCGCGCTCGAGAACGTGCAGATCCCGATGTTTGAAACGCACCGTTCCGTTTCAGAGCGAAAATACCGGGCCATCCAATTGCTGAAAGCCGTCGGTCTCGAAACGCGTCTGCATCATTTTCCCGCCAAGCTCTCCGGCGGAGAACGCCAGCGCGTCGCCATCGCGCGCAGCCTTGCCAATGGTGCGTCCGTCTTGTTGGCCGACGAGCCGACAGGCAATCTCGACAGCGAGAGCGCGGCTCTGATCCTGGACCTGATCGTTCGTCTCCGCCGCGAGCAGAACTTCACGCTGATCCTGGTAACGCACGACTTGGGCATCGCCCGCCAGGCCGCACGCATCATCGAGATGAAGGACGGCCGCATTGTCTCCGACGCGCTCAACCAGGAACCGAAATGACCTTTCTTACCTTCGTCAGCCGCGGACTCACGCGGCGCCCCGTGCGCACCGGGCTCACGATCGTTGGCATAGCGATCGGCATTGCCGCGGTGGTCGCGTTGGTCGGAATCTCGCGTGGTTTTGAAACGAGCTGGGCTGCCGGCATGAAATCGCGCGGAACCGACATCGTGGTCAGCAACATGGGCCGGGGGCTGACGCCCAAACCATTCAATGCCACCGTCGTCGAACGCATCACTCCGCTTCCACGAGTCGCGGAAACCTGCGCCATTCTCGTCGATCTGGTCAGCGTCGAGAGCGCGGATATGATGATCGTGTCCGCGCGGGAGTGGGGCGGTTTTACCTGGAAAAACCTCAAGGTTGTCTCGGGGCGACTGCCCAAAGACGCCGCCGAGCGTGCCGTTATCCTAGGCAAAACTGCCGCGGAAGTGTTGGAGAAAAAAGTCGGCGATACCCTGCAACTCGAAACCGAGGAACTCGCCGTCGTCGGGATCGTTGATGGTGGCGCGGTGGTCGAAAACGGCTCGGTCATCCTGTCTTTGCCGTTGCTCCAGGAGATCACCGGAAACCAGGGCAAGATCAACATCATCGACCTGCGCGTGACGCCGGGGACGACCAAGGAGGAGTTGACGCGGCTGTGCGAGCGGATCACCGGCCTTGTGCCCGAGGCTCGCGCTGTCATCGCCGCCGAGCACATCCGCGACAGCCAGGCCTATCGCATGATCAGCGCGATGAGTTGGGGCACCTCGCTGCTGGCCATCCTAGTCGGCGTACTCGGGGTGATGAATACGATGCTGATGACCGTTTTCGAGCGCACCCAGGAGATTTGCGTGCTGCTCGCCATCGGATGGAAACGCAGCCGGATCGTCCGCATGGTTCTGTGGGAATCGGCGTTGCTCGGGTTTCTCGGCGGCGTGGGCGGAGTGCTGATCGGTGTGGTCGGTGTGAAACTCCTCGTCATTACGCCGGCCATCCGCGGATTGCTCGAGCCGGAGTTGAACTCGCAACTTCTCGTCATCGCTGTGGCCATCGCGGTCGTGGTCGGCGTTTTCAGCGGACTCTATCCCGCCTGGCGGAGTTCCCGCCTCACGCCGAGCCACGCCTTGCATGGCTGATTTCCCTTACCCCTTATCCTGCTTATCAACTCGTATGAAACCATTTCGCCTCATGTTCCGTCCCGTGGCGGCTGCCATGATTGGCCTCACGCTCGCCTTCTCCTCCCGCGCTGCCGAAAGCCCATCGCCGATGACAGCGAACGACCTTGCTTCCCGGCTCAACGCGATTCGCCAGGACGGCATGTCGTATGTGCGCTTGCGGATGGAGATCAAAGGGGTGACCAACGAAACCCTCCAGCTTCAAATCAAAGAGCGCCGGACAACGAACTCTTCCGATGTCGTGTATCAGGTGCTTTTTCCGAAGGAACGGAAGGGCGAATCCGTGCTCCTCCAGAAAATTGTGGGCCAGCCCGCAAGCGGTTCCGTTTTCGTGCCGCCGAATACCGCGCGCCCGATCAACGACCTGAAAGAGCCGCTGTTCGGCAGCGACCTGTCGTATGAGGACGTCGTCGAAAGCTTTTTCGCGTGGGAGCAGCAGGCGATCGTCGGCACCGGTAAGGTGGACGGCGTGAACTGCACGATTCTCGAATCGAAACCGGGCAAAGGCGAACGCTCGATCTATGGCAGCGTGCGGAGTTGGATCGACATACGGCGCCTCGTCCCGCTCCGTGTTGAGAAATACGCCAGTTCCGGGCAACTGCTCCGTCGCATCGCCACCACCCGCGTGGTCGCCGACGCCGGCCACCACATCTCGGCCAATCTCGCAGTGAGCGAGGCGCGATTAGGTTCAACGACCCTGCTCTATGGCTCTCGCATCAGGCACAGTGTGATCTACATCGACCACGATTTCACCATCGAAGGCCTTAAGGAAATCGCCACCCCGCCCAGGTCGCCAGACTGACTCCAAAGAATGCAGGGGGAATATTTGAGCCGGCTTGTCTTCTTGAATGAAGGCCACTTCCGCAAACCATCTCGATTTTCATCAGTCATCCGTCTGAGCACGAGTGTCAATGAGGTGAGGTAATTCGAAATGGTATTAGTGCTGGCGAGCGCTGAAAGAAACGTTTTCCGGCAATGCTCGCTGCAAAAGTAGAACGTCTCTCCATCGTGTTCAGCGTGGAGGGCGTCGCTTCGTCCACCGTCATTCCGCAGATGGGGTCTTTGGCCATATCGGGGATTAG
>CAYQCZ010000014.1:0-21008 GCA_964415955.1 uncultured Verrucomicrobiota bacterium
GAATACGGCCAGGCGGATGCCTTCAAGGCCCTGGTGCAGGACCGTTTCACGTGGGTGGAGCTGCTCAACGGCATGCAGAAGACCTTTGCGGATTTCGAGGCGACCCAGAAGGCCGAGTTGATGGTGGATACGGGCGTCTGGATCGAGCAGATGGTGACGCAGGATCCCAAGGCGGGCGCTGCGGCTGCCGCGCCGGCTCCGTTTGGCATGAGTGCCGCTCCGGCCGCTCCGGCGGCGGCGGAGGCCAAGCCGATCAACTACCTCTTCCTCAAGTGCCGGGCGGTGAACCTCATGAAGGTGGCGCCTGACGCGAACACCAAGTTCACCTTCGCCCTTGAGCAGGTGTTGAAGACCAACGAGTTGTTTGAAGCCACGAACACGAAACTGGAGAAAGTGGAAAATCCGGACGCTGCGGCCACGAACTACTCCTTCTCCGTCACTTTGCAACTGAAGCGGCCCATCATGGCCTACTAATCATGGTCTGGCTTAAAAGAAACTGGATGCTCCTGGTGATCCTGCTGGTCGCAGCAGGGTTGCTGGCGGGGGCCATCGTGTATCTGGTGGCAATGATGGGTGCCAGATCCAAGGCGGCCAAGGAACTCAAGGAAAAGCAGGACAACCTGTCGCGGCTTGTGAATTTCGATCCTTCGTTGGATGACGCAAACATCCAGAAGATCAAGGAGGAGATCCAGTGGTTCAAGAGCTACACCCCCCAGCTTGCAGCCCTGCTCCAACCCGACACGAACGTCGTGCTCAACCTGGATGACCAGGCCTTCAAGTCGCGGCTGGACACGACGGTCTCCGATTTGAACAACAAGGCGGCATCGGCGGGGGTGACGGTTCGTGCCAAATACAGTTTCACCTTCGACCAGCAGCGCACCATGGTGCGTTTCCCTGCCAACAGCGTCCCTGTGCTGGCATCGCAACTGAATGAAATTCAGGAGCTCTGCGAGATTCTGTTCCGCAGCAAGGTGCATTCGCTGGACACCTTGCGCCGTGTGCGTGCCTACCCGGATGAACCGGCAGGCAGCGCCGACTACATCGATGGCAGTTCAATTGTCACCAACAACACGGCGGGTGGAGACGTGGTGATCACACCCTACGACCTGAGCTTCCGCGGATTCACGGCGGAGCTTTCCAGTGTTTTGCAGGAACTCTCCAAGTCCAAAGTGTTTTTTAATGTGAAGCGTCTGTCCGTCCAGGCGCTTGAAGTGCCTCCGCCGGTGGAGGTGCTGCCGCCTTCGCCGACGCCGGGTCGTCCCGGTCCCGCCCCGCAGCGGGGCAAGGCGCCGGCCACGACTGCCGAGCCTGTCTTCCAAACCGTGATGGATGAAAAGCCACTGCGCATTCTCATGTCGCTCGAGGTGGTGAAACTTCTGCCGGCTGCGCCCGCCGCGCCCGCCGCCGCCATGACGCCCTGAACATGCAGTTCCTCAAGAACCATTACGAAAAGATCATTCTGAGCATCGTCCTGCTCGGACTGGTGGGTGCGGTGGCGGTGTTGTTCGTCCAGGTGGGCAGCGTCAAGTCCAGCATCAAAAAGGTGGAGGACACCCTTGTGGCCGGAAGCAAGCCGGTGCAGGTCCGCCCCCATGAGGAATTTGACGCCGCCTTGCAAATGGGCACCAATCCCCCTGCCATCGACCTGGGCCGGGGGCACCTCCTCTTCAATCCCTACAAGTGGGTGCTTGATGGCAACCAGAAGATGATCAAGGTGGACTCAGAGGAAAAGCTGGGCCCCGGGGCCATCAAGGTGCTGTCCGTTTCCAATCTCAATTTCACGATTGCCCTGGTGCGCGTGTCCGGCAGCGGCGACAATCCCAGCTATCAGATCAGCACCAAGCGGGACGTGGTGGACCGTGTGGCACGCAACCATTACATGCGTTTGATGGACAAGGCCCGTCCTTTCCCCTACGGCGAAACCACCGCCACCTTCACATTGAAGGAGGTGCGTGGCGAACCTGCCAAACCGGCGGAAATCGTGCTGGATTTCGAGAAGCCGGAGGATCTCGGCGGCTTGACCGAGGTGGTGTTGAAGGAAAACGAGCCTTACATCGAACTGGTCGGCAGGGAGGCGGATTTGGACTATCCGCCGCTGAAGAAGACCTTTCCCAAAGTGAAGGTTGGAGACTCGCTCAACCTCGGCAGCGAATCCTACAAAGTCATTGCCATCACGGACAGACAAGTTATCTTCGAGGCCCAGAACAAGAAGCGCACAATCATCGATTACGCCAGCGGTGTGCCGCAGTGACGTTATGTTTTCAAATACCAACCCCGTTTTCCACATGGTAAAAAGCACACCGGCCGCCGTTCTGGCCGCATTGATGTTGTTTGGAACGGACGCTTCACTTCTGGCGCAGGTGGATCCCGTCAAGGCCGCCGAAGAGGAGGCCATACGCCGTCAGGAAACCATCATTGTGCTGCGGCAAACCCTGGGCCGGGCCAAGGCGGCCGAGGAGAAGAAGGATTACTCCACCGCGGCCGCACTTTATGAGCAGGTGCTGCAGCTTTCCGAAAAACTTGGGGGTGTCAACGTCGAGAGCGAATATGGGCAGGCGCGGCTGGGTTTGACGAATTCACGCATGGCCTTGTCCAAGGCGGCGTTTGAGGAAAAGAACTTCGACGAGGCCGACAAGCAGGCCCAGTTGCTGATGAATTTCATTCCGGACAGCATCAAGGCGAAGGACCAGAAAAACTACATATACGAGACCCGGATCGGTCATGAGGGCCGCATGCCGAGCCAGGAGGCGCTGGACAAGATTCCCGCCGTGATGAACCAGCGCAAGGAGGTCGCCACACTTGTGCAGGATGGGAAGCTGCTCTACGAAATGCGGTTGTTCGACGAAGCGGAGGTCAAGCTGCGCGAAGCCATCAAGCAGGATCCGGCCAATCAACCAGCCTACTACTATCTTTCCCTCATCCAGGAGGCGCAGTATGCAGACAGGGCGCGTCAGCGCGACGAAATGCAGCGCCGTCGCGTTCTGGAGGTGGAGGGGGCATGGAAGATTCCCAACAAGTCCGAATCCCTCCCCATGCCCAATGAATACGTGCGGACAAACTCGCTGAATGTCTCCACCAAGTCGCGCCAGGCCATTTTGAAGAAAATGGATCAGATCAATTTCAAGACACTCGGACCATTCGACGGCCTGCCGCTCAGCGAGGTGGTCAAGTTCCTTTACGAGGAATGCCAGAAACTGGATCCGGCCAAGAAGGGCGTCAACTTCATCATCAACCCATTCCTTGAGGACGCACCCACCATCAGTGGTGCCGCGGCTGCTGCTGCGGGCTTGGATCCGTTTGGTAGCGGCGATCCCAGTGGCGGTCTCGGTCCCATCGGGCTTGCCCCTCCATTGCTTGGGCCTGATGGTTTGCCGCTGGCTCCGGGCGCTGCGGCACCCGCCGCCAACCGGATTGACCTGGCGAACGTGATCATCACCATCAACCCGCCGCTTTCGGACGTCTCCCTGACGTATGCCTTGGATGCCATTTCCAAATCGGCCGACCAACGCATCAAGTTTATCGTGGAAGATTACGCGATTGTCTTTACTGCCGCGTCACAGCAGGGCCCCCAGCTTTTTACGCGCACTTTCAAAGTTGACCCGCAGGTGTTTGTCCAAGGTCTGCAGGGTGTGACCGCATTTCCGTTCATTACTCCCACAGCGGGCGGCCAGGGCGGCGGTCAGGGTGGTGGTCAGGGCGGCGGCGGTGGTGGTGGTGGCTTTGGCGGCGGCGGTCAGGGTGGTGGTCAGGGCGGCGGAGGGTTGCTCTCATTCCCGCGTGTGGATGTGTCCGGCGGTGGTGGTTTTGGTGGTGGCGGCGGTCTTGGCGGTGGCGGCGGCGGTGGCTTTGGCGGCGGTGGCGGTGGTGGCCAAGGTGGTGGTGGCGGCGGCGGTCTTGGTGGTGGCGGTGGCCAGGGCGGTGGCGGCGGGGCGCTTGCCTTTGTAACGCAGACGAACAACACCGCGATGATTTCTGACATGGTGCGCCAGTATTTCATCGCCGCAGGTGTGAACCTCAACACCAACATCTCGGGACAATCCACCATGGTGTTCTACAATGACCGCACCGGCGTGTTGATGGTCAGGGCCACCCTGCAGGATTTGGAAAACATCCAGCAAGCCATCGAAGTTCTGAGCATCGCGCCCCAGCAGGTTTCGATTGAATCCAAGTTTGCCGAAGTTACCCAAAGAGACACCAAGGGACTGGGGTTTGACTGGGCGCTTGGAAACATCCTGCTTGGAAGCGGTCGCATGATCGGTTCAGCGGGGACTCAACCATCATTTGTGGGGGCGCCGACGGCAGGCAATCCGATTGGAACTTTTCCCGGGGTGCCGGCATCGGGCCAGCAGCAAGGTGGTGGCGGTGGTGGCAACCAGAACCAAAACAACACCGGAACGCTCATTCTCCCGCAATCGACGGATGGATTGCTTACAGCGGGCTTGAGAAACCAGGTGGGTTTGACCAGCGCAGGTCAACTCCCGAGCTTGTTCAGTCTGACCGGCATTTTGACGGACCCTCAATTCCGCATGGTGCTGCGCGCCCTGGAACAGCGTGATGGTGTGGATGTTCTTTCCGCTCCCCGTGTAACCACGCTCAGTGGTCGCCAGGCTCACGTGGAGGTGACGGACGTTGCCACCATTGTGACCGGTGTGCAAGTCGGCCAAACCGGTGCGGGCGGCGGTGGCGGTGGCGGTGGTGGCGGTGGGTTCGGCAACAATGCCTCCGGAGTGGGTTCTTTTGCGATTCCCGGGACGCAGCCGATTCCTCTGGGTCCGGTGCTGGACGTGCTGCCCTACGTGTCTTCCGATGGCTTCTCCGTGCAAATGACCCTGATTCCCACATTCGTTGAATTCATCGGCTATGACGACCCGGGCCCGTTTGTGCCGCAGGTGCAGTCCGTCAGCGGCACATCGATCGGCGTGCCATTGACCACAGTCCTGCCGCTCCCGCGTTCGCGTCTCCGGCAGGTTGTCACCAGTTGCGTTGTTTGGGATGGGCAGACGATCATGCTCGGTGGTCTGATTTCCGAGGACGTCCGCAACTTGAAAGACAAGGTGCCCGTGCTGGGTGACCTTCCGCTGTTCGGGCGGTTCTTCCGCAGCGAAACCAAGTCCACCTTCAAAAAGAACCTCATCATCTTTGTGACGCCCACGATCATCGATCCCGCTGGAAACCGGGTTCACAAGGATGAGGAACTGCCCTTCCAGGCCAGTCCGATTCCCGGGAAGCCGTGGCCGAATCGAGACAGAAATTTCCGCACGGGTTGGTAACCATCACCGGCCGGACCAGTATGCCGCCGGACGATGGGGTGTCTGATTGTTCTTTGAAAAGCACTGATTAAAAACCGCATGGCCGCCGCTCTTGAAACAAGCAGGCCGGCTCGCCTGCTGCTGGTTGACGGGCACGCATATGCCTATCGGGCCTTTTATGCAATCCGCGGATTGAAAGGGGCCGATGGAAGGCCCACCAACGCCATTTACGGCTTCATCAAAATGCTTGGCAAAATGATGGAGTTCGTATGTCCGACGCATCTTGGCGTCATCTGGGATGGGGGGTTGTCCGGGGAACGAACTTCACTGCTGCCGGGCTACAAGACTCAGCGTCCTCCCATGCCCGGGGATCTCGAAAGCCAGTTGGACGAAATCCAGGCATATTTGTCAGCCACCGGGCTTCGATCCTTGCTCGCCGAAGGCGTGGAGGCCGATGACTGGATTGCCGTTGCCGCCCGCCGGGGTGTTCACTTGGGCATGGATGTTGTCATCGCCAGTTCAGACAAGGACTTCATGCAATTGGTTTCCAGTCGTGTAGGACTCCTGAACCCCGGCGACAAGGTTCAACGCATCTGGCGCGATGAAGACGTGGCATCCAAAACAGGCGTCAAGCCGGAACAGATACCGGACTGGCTGGCGTTGATTGGAGATGCCGTGGACAACATCCCCGGAGTGCCGGGAGTTGGACCCAAAACTGCGGCGGATTTGCTGGGGAGATTTCAAAGCCTTGATGGGATTTATGCCCACCTGGGTGAAGTGCCCTCGGAGCGGCTGCGCAAGCAGCTTGAAGCGTGCAGGGATGTTGTGTCCCGCAATCTGGCGATGGTGACACTGCCGGAAGCCCTGCCCGTCGAGTGCGATGTGGCGTCGTGGCTCGTGAAAGCCGGGCATGAGGATCTGGAAAGGCTGCGCCAGCTCTTTGAACGCTGGAGTTTTCGCTCGATGCTCGAAGAAATTCGCAAGAAACAAGGTGTCGGTCAGCAGGAAATGTTTTGATCAGGGCTTTTGAAGAGTTTGAAAACAGTCATGAAAGTCTGTTTTGAGAAATGATGATTGCTCGTAATTGACATAGTGCGATGGGTCATGTAAATACTTTGTATTCACATTGCATGTGCTTTGAAGTCGTATTTCCCATGTTGTGCATCATTGCTTGCAGGCCTGTCTTGCCGTCTCCAAACCCAAATTTTGAATGACATCGCCTGAGACAATGATGGTTGTCACCTCGTCTGCTGAAGACGGCGGAAGTGTGCAATTGGCAGGCTTGGATTGCAAAACCTCGGGCGTTTGCAATGCCTTCTTTCTGTGTGGATTGCTGATGTTGACCTGGGTGCCTGAGCTCCTGGCGCAAGGCAGTTTCATGGCGCAGGGGGGGGAATACAAGGTTCTGGGAGATCTGCCCGGGGATCAGATCCATCCGTCCGTCGCGGTGGGCCTCGGCCGGGGTTATCTGGTCTGGCAGGACAACGGCAGCACGGCAGCTGGAACTTCCATCAAGCTCAAGCGGCTGCAAGGGCTGCAACCGGACGGGTTCGGCCATTATGCCGTCAACACTTCAGAGACCAACCGGAACGAGTTTCCACAAGTGACCTTGATGGCGGATGGCAGTGCAGTTGTGGTTTGGCAGCAGGTGAGGCCGGGCGGTTCAGATGTATGTGCGCGGTTCATTGACCCCACTGGAGTTTTCTCGACCAAGGAGGTAGTTCTCAACGTCCACCGCCCAGGGGACCAGGGGCATCCTGCGGTGGCGCCATTGGTCGGCGGTGGTGTGGTTGTGGTTTGGTCCAGCTACGGGCAGGACGGCAGCATGAACGGCGTGTTTGGGCGGGTGTTTGATGCGGTTGGCAACCCGGTGGGAGGCGAGTTTCAGGCCAATGTGACCACGGCCTTCAATCAGAAAGATCCGGCGGTTGCGTCCCTTTCCGGTGGAGGATTTGTGGTGGCATGGGTGTCTGAACAGCAAAGATTCGCCAACAGTGTTGATGCGTATGCCCGGACATTTGGTCCCGCGGGGAATCCGCTTGGTGGTGAGGTCCGCCTGAACACGGGCAATGAGATGGCCATGGCCCCCGCAGTCAGCGGCAATGCAAACGGCGGTTTTGTGGCCGCCTGGATGCAGCGCGATGCCACGGACACCTCCAATGGTTGGGACATTCATTACGGAACGTTTGGGGCCGGGGGCGCAGTGGTGCAGCCTCCCATGAGGCTCAACCTTCATCAGTTTGGCGACCAGTATTCACCGCGCATCAGCCCGACCGGGGTCGAGCATTTGGTCGTCTGGACGAGTCTCGGCCAGGATGGTTCGCAGGAGGGGGTGTATGGTGTTTTTGTCTGAAGCGAAGGGAGTGTGCGGGGGGACGAGTTCCGGGTGAACACCACGACTCTGAACAAGCAGTTGCACCCTGTGGTGGGAGCCGATGGAGCCGGGCGGTTGCTGGTGGTCTGGACGAGTTTTTCGAAGGGGCCGGGTGCTGATCTGGCCAGTTTCAATCTCCATGCGCAGGCGTATGACGCCATCAGGCCTGTGCCGGCACCGGCGCCTCCGTTTGTAACGTCCAACGGCAGTGGAATGCTGACTGTGGCGTGGCCTTCCATGCCGGGCTTCAATGTGGCCCGCTATGAAGTGTTTGTGGAAGGCCTGGCAGCCCCCCTCATTTCGGAGGGGAATCATGTTGTGATCCACGGTCTGCATCCCGGGCAATCCTACGTGGTGTCCATGTCCTACGTGCTTGCCGACGGACGCAGGTCGCCTGTTTCAACGTCAGTTTCACATGCCACATGGGGCGTGGATGCCAACAATGATGGCATTCCTGATGACTGGCAGCTCGCCCATTTCGGTCCGGCTCCCAAGAACGGCTCGTGGCCTTCCCCGGACGATGACTACGATGGAGATGGGGCCAGCAATCTGGCGGAGTTTCGGGCCGGGACGGATCCCAAGAACCCGAACAGTGTGCTTAAAAGCCATGTGATTTCAACCGCAGGGCAGTTGCGCTTCCAGTGGAACACCAGGGTCGGATTCATGTATCAGGTCCAGATTTCCACCAACCTTGTTGACTGGGCCAACTACGGCCAGCCCCGATTTGCTGCCGGGGAGGCGGACATGATTCCGATCGGCAGGGAACGTAATGCGGCTTACTACCGTGTGATTCTGGCGCGATGAACAATTCTATGGCGCGATATTGTCAATTATGGGTGATGGTGGCGGCACTGGCTGTCGGCAGCCATCGCGCCGTGGCCTTCTCCCTGCTGGGTCCATCCCCCGCCACCGGACAGGCCAATGCCGCCGTGAACTGGCAGAATCCAGGCTTCAACATCGGCTACAACTACACGGGGCTGGACATCGGAGGTCCCATGAATCTCGGCGAGGAATACCGCTGGAATGTGCCGGTCATCACCTACGCCTTCGACGAATCATTCCTGAACTATTTCGGCTCCAACGGTGTGGCGGCAGTCGAGGCGGCGCTCAAGGTGTTCAACGATCTCCCGGCAGCCTCCGCCATGAGCGAAACGCTGGAGGAATTTCCGCTTGAGACCGCGCGCATCAACCACCTCGCCCAGCAGCTGGCGCTGAGGGATCTGAAGTCGGCCACCATGCGTGCGATCATGGAGGAGCTCGGTTTTGCCGAGCCTGAGCGTTATGTCTGGACCATCCGGGACCGTCGCGTCATCAACCAGACCACGAACTGGTTCATTGTGCAGCGGAATTTCGACCCCGTGACCCTGCAGCCGTCGTCCTACGTGAACAGTGTGCTTTACAACTACGAGGTCCGGGAATCCGCGTTTCCCATCGACCATGCCGAGGCGATCGAGATACCCGTGGCCAGTCCGACCACCTTTGCGTTCAATTCCGTGGCGGGCTACAACAGTGCCAACGGACTCTATTACCTCGGGTTGACGCGGGATGATGCCGGCGGCATCCGCTACTCCTACCGCCCCGAAAACCTGAATGTCGAGGCCCTTCGCCCCGATACACGGATTGCCATTACGAACACGACCACCAGTTCCCTGACCAACCAGGATCTGGCGCTGTTCATCCAGCGGACGGTGGACACGACGAACTCCATCACCAACATCACGGCCTTTTACCCGGGCGTGAATCTTGTGACCAACACAAGCCGTGTGGTGACGAATTTCACCACGAACATCTCCACGTTTTTCGCGGATTTCCCGGCCGTCACCATTCCGACCCTGCTCACGACCTTTCCCACGGGCATTGTGGGACGGGCGACCTTCGTGACAAACCTGGCACCGGGGACACAGACGCTCTTCACCTATTACTTCGACAATGTGGTGACCAACACCAACAGCTTTTACACGAACAATCTTTACATCCACCGTTTCACGGAGGTGAGCCTGTCGCCGGGATTCCTGCCGGGCATCGGCACGCTCATCACCAACGTGGTGACCAACGCAGTTGGCGTGAGCAATTTCGTCAACGGCTCGATTTACGTCAAACCGGTCAACCTGCTGGATTTCCACGTGGTTTCCACGCAGTTCGTCAACATCGTCACCAACACCAACGTGGTGACGCGCACGTTCGGAAACCTCTTTGCCTTCACGAACACCTTCTCGATGGTGCCGGTGATTACCGAGGATCTCGCCCTGCTGCGGGAGCGGTCGCAGGGGACGACGCTCACCCCGGCGCAGCTTGCCGCCGTTTATCCGGGCATTTTCATCAGTTCGACCAACATACGGCTGACCAATGTGCTGGTGACGAATTTCGTGGCGGTGGGTTCCAACACCATGGTGGTGGTCACCAACGTGCTGACCAATGTCTTCGATTACACGTTTGCAAACGTGGTCACGACCCGCGTCACCACCAATGCGGTTGTGCGGCGGCAGACGGTCGAGATACTTCCGAATCCCTTTGTCGGGCCTGCCAGCAACATTTTCATCACGAACCTGATATCGGCCACGAACGTGACCACGAACATGCTGGTGGGCGAGTTTTACATCGTGCCGACCACCAACTTCAGCCTCACGAACATCGGGACAAGCAATCTGGCCGGGTATTACTTTGTGGCACCGCTGTTCACCAACGTGTTTGAAACGACCAACTTCATCTTCACCAACCTGAGCGGAACCAATCCTGCGGCATTCACCAACACGGCCTCCTTCTCGAACGTGATCACGCTTGATCTTGCCATCTTCGAGGAGGTGGCGCGCACCAATGCACCCGGTGCACTGCAGGGGGCCATGAATACGGCCTTCCCGAACCAGCCGTCTTTGCGCCTGACCAGCACCAACAGCTATTTTACCAACGAAATCACATCGGTGGTGACCAATTATTTCACCAACTCACCGTATCTCCCGGCCAACTCGCCTCCCGTGGCCGTGCTGGTCACCAATTTCTTCACCAATGTGGTCCAGCGCTGGATTTACACCTTCGGCAACGTGGTCACCAACCCGTCGCCGCCGGCCACCAACGGGGTCCTGGGCATACAGACCACGGAGCGGGTTCAAAACCCCTTCCTGCCGGCGACGAGCACGAATTTCATCACCAATGTGACAACCACATTCTTCACCAGCAACTACAACAATGGCGTGGTCTATGTCGTGCCCACCAATCTCCTGGGCTGGAGCATCGTGGCAACACAGCTCATATCCGTGACCAACCTGTCCAACAACATTTCCGCCGTGGTGGTCACCAACCAGATTGGCGGCGGCGGCCAGGCGAACAACCAGGCCTTCACCAACCGCATCGATCTCATCCGTTTCATCACCAATTATTACCTGACCGCGCATCCCATCGAATTCATCAACCCGACCAACATCGGATTCAACACGCCTGGACGAAGGGAGGAGATCGTTCGCTCCCATTCCAATACGGTCTATGCAGCTTATGAGGTGCGGTTCCAGGCGGTCCCGCCCAGTCTGGGCGGCGGTGTCGGCACCAATGAGGAAATCATCACTTTCTCCACCAACAACGTGCTTGAAGTGGCGCCAATCGTCTTCTCGCCGGGCAACTCCAACGCACCTGCCTTGCGCCGGGGCGTGGACAAGGTCGTCTTCCAGCGGCAGAACTTCGATTCGCTTCTTGGGACAGCCTTCATGCCCGTGACCAACGATTACACCTCGGGCGTGGTGACCAACTCCACCAACTCAGTCCAGTTCATCCGCAGGGTGAACAACACGCCGGACCTCATCTTCATGGCCGAGGATCTGGGGTTGAGCGGTGGTCTGGGCGGCCCCTTCCTCTTTGACAGGACATCGACTTCCGGCTGGACCAATTCCAATCCCATCAGCGGTGTGGCCGCGCTGGCCGGCCCGGGTGTGATCCATCCCCAGATCCGGCTGCGTTACAACAAGGTCGGCGGCGTGACCTTGAACCGCGACCCCTTCTTCCTGGACCAGACATCGCCATTGGTCAGCTATTTCACGTGGGGCAGCTTTGACGGCTCGACCAATGTTCCCATCGTCTATCCTGTGGGGACATCCATCAAGGCCATTGAATCTCAAGTCTTAACCAACGGAGCCACGACCGGGCCATGACGACATCCGTAACCCTCATTCCCGTCAGCGCAACAAGGGCCTTGTGCTGTGCTGCCGCCGTGTGCCTTTCCGCTCTTTCATCCTGGGCGCAGGGTGTGCCCCTTTATCGGAATTTTGGCCTGCTCTCCTACCCGCCCGCGCTGCCGCTGGATGCAGTGAGAATCGAAAACCTCGGCAATATCACCGCCAGCGGAACCTTGCTCTGGGACAGCCAGAACACGCTGCATTTCATCAACTCGGGAACGATGTCCGGTGTTCCGGGCTTCCGGTTTGATCATCTGCCATTCGATTCCGCGATACGCCGCCCATTGCAAGGCTTCACCAACAGCGGCAGCATTTACGGCACCACGGACATCCTGATCCGTTCGACGAACGTCAACAACTTCAACGGCCTGCTCTCGGCAGGACGCAACGGGCGGGTCAGCATCACCTCCACCAATGCCGGCGGTGTGGTCAGCTTGTTCAACAGCCGGATCAGGGCGGGCGACGGGTTTGAAACCGGCAACTTTCCCGAGGGCACCCAGATCTTCATCAACAACACGCTCTCCCGTTACCAGAATCCATCGAATGTGGTGGATCAATACTGGGGCGTGAATGACAACGCCGGGAACATCAACCTGCTCGGCTTCCAGACCAACTCTTTCTTCGGCGGGGCCTTCCCGACCGTCATCAACGGCGGCTGGGCCAACTTCACGGTGACCAACCGCCTCGGTGTGCGCCTGACCACATCGAGGCCATCCCTGCCCTTGGCCGACACCAACTTCCCAGGCATTCCCGGATACAGTTTCTTTGTCCAAACCAACCTCGTGCCGATCAACAATGCGGCCAATCAAGGCTGGCGCATGGTGGTCCAGGCCGTTCTGGTTCAGACCAACCTCCTGGAGAACCCGTTGGTGCGCGTCTATTTCCACAGCCAGGTCAACCGGAACAACTTTTTCCCGGGCGTCGTCTCCGTGGAATTTGGGGTCCCTGATTTCGATGAAGTCACCGGCCAGGTCATGGACCGTTATCTGATCCTGCGCGACCGCACGGCGACCAACATCGCGGGCGGTGCCTTTGTGGGCTCCACCTCCACGCTGCGCAACGACAACTACTTCGACACCTTCCGTCCGGGCGTGTATGAGCTGTTGCGGAGTGACCTTCCCGAGTTCCCGTCCTTTGCCGGGTTTGGCGGGTTCGACACGCCGGCGACACCCTACGATCCGGGATACTTCTGGTATAACTTCCGCGTTTCCACCAACCAGGGCGCACGCTTCCAGACCAACCTGGTGCCGCACGCCTACTCGGCATGGCAGTTCCTCGTCTCTCCGCGCAATGTGCCCCCCGGCAGTCATCTGCCGGATGATTTCCTCACCGGCAATGCATTCACGGATCTGGTGAACGACGCCACCAATTCGCCGGGCCGCATCGAGATCAATGCCCACAATCTCGATCTCGGGAACGCCACCCTGCGCGCGGACAACAGCATCCACATCACCGCCAGCAACATCCTGGACATGGCCGGGGCGCGGTTCAACGCCCAGCACGTGAACATCAACGTGACCTCCACCAACAGCACGCTCATCCTCTCCAACACCTTTCCGAACAGTGTGGCCCGCATCAACGGACAGATCGCCGTATGGAGCGGTTTCTGGCAGGTGGACCAGTTGGTGACCAACGCCGTCAGCTCGGGCTTCACCAGCGTCCCCCAGCTGGATGGCACCAACACCATCGACACCATCTACCACCTGATGGTGGTGTCGCTGGATCAAAACGTGTTGAGAACGGCCGTGGGCAGCGCCGGAACCACCTTCTTCTCCACTCTTGGAACCTACAACCTGAGCACCAACAAACCGGTGGATTTGCCCCGCCTGCGCGCCATGTCCGCCCATGTTGAACTGCACGATACCAACACCATCACCCGTGAGCTGTCCCTTGGCGGCGACTGTCTGGTCATCGGGCCGACGGGCTCGGTCGCCTTGACCGACGGCCTCCAGACCTTCGGCGTTTTGAATGCGCCAAGACTGCTTTGCCTCACCAACTCCGGCCTGTTCACCGTGCCCCAGCAGGCCAATTTCGGCTTCGACCGTTTCGACACCTCGGGCGCGCCGTTTCCCTATCAGGCCATCGTGAACAATGGCACCATGTCGGCGGGCACCCTTCTCTTCCGCAGTGATTACTTCGAAAACGTCAGCAACCTCGTCGCCTTCAACGGGTCCTTGTTCGTGGATGCGTTTGTCGGTCGCCTTTCCGGCACCAACACCGCCAGCCTTGGTGGATTCTTCTCGGGGGGACAACTGGTGGCGACCAACTCGCTGATCAACGTGGGCGGCAACCTCCAGTTGTCCTACACGGACCTTTTGAGCGACGCCGGCTTCACCAATGACTGGTATGCGGGCGGTGGCATCAGCGTGGACATGCACCCGCTCAAGGGCGACCTGCTGGCCACGCGCATCAATCTGAGCGCACCGACCAACCTGAACCGGACCATCGTCTGGGCCGCCCAGGATCGCGGCGACAATCCCAGCGGCTTCAACAACAATGTCGCCCTCCGCGAATTGGTTCTCGACGGAGCCCCCGGCAGCATCTTCCGCTTCCGCGGGCCCAATCCCGCCGTCACCAACGCCCTTTACGTCAACACCCTCACGTTCACCAATCATTCCACCAACTACACCACCGGCGTGGCCATTGATGCCAACCTGAAGGTCTATTTCGCCAGCTCCACCGTGCCGCCGGACAAGCTCACCAACGCCTTCCCGGGACGTTTCATCTGGGTCTCCACCAACACCGCTGCGGGGCCCATGGTGTCCCTCAAGACCACCCTGGCGGGCCGCATGCAGATGAACTCCGTCGCCCTTCAGGCCCTCCTGGCCAGCAACCCGGACGTGGACGGTGACGGCATCCCCAACGACATTGATGAAACCCCGCTGAGCGGTTTCACCGTAAATGATGTGCGCGTGATCAATCTGCCGCCCCTGACGGCCGTGATCACCTGGCAGGGTGTGGCGGGCTGGGCCTACACCCTCGAATACCGGGACAGTCTGGACATCCCGGTCTGGACCAAGCTCAAGACCACCATCCCGTCCCAGACGGGCACGGTCACCGAGCTGGACACTCTCCCATCAGGCGGAAAACGGTTTTACCGGGTGCGCTACACCCGGCCATAAAGCAAAGACGAAGAAACAATGGATGCAGCCGTTCGTATGGGGGCTGACATCCTGATTGAGGGCAACTTTTGAACGGTCTCAACAGACACAAGCCAGTTATGCATGTCGTGCCGAAAACATCTCCAAGCAGCGCAGGGCTGCGCCTTGCCGGCGTCCTGCTCTGTGCCTGGCTCCTCTGGGGCTTGGTGGCCAGCGCCCAGGCGCAGAGTGACAATCTCAATGCGCTTGCTCCCACGCTGCCCAACGGGGTAAGCGGAGGAAACACAACAGGCTTTACGAAGCAAGCCAATGAGCCCAATCACGCAGGTAATGTTGGCGGGGCTTCCGGATGGTATCAGTTTACGCCAGTGCAAGATGGTTCGATGGAGATATTCACCACCACTGGGACGCTGACGGATACCTTGCTTGCGGTTTACCGGGCTAATGGGGCCCTGAATGTGGCCAACCTCATCCGTGTAGTTGAAAATGACAACTACCCGCTTGAAGGATTGCGCAGCAGGGTGTCTTTTCCTGTGACGGCGCAAACAACCTACTATGTGGCCGTGGACGGGAGGAATGGTGCCAGCGGATTATTCACCATCACTTCCACCTTTACACCATGGAGCGTGAACAACCCCGATCCTTTCCGTTACGGATACGCTGGAAATTTTCAATTCGCCAAGGCAGGCACTTCACGCAACGTGAAGGGTGTTACCTTTACAGATTTTAACTGTAGTGAACTGGATGGTAGCGCCACTATCACGGTGACACGCACAAGTGGTGCTACTGGACGGATGGTGGTGTTTTACCGGACCATTCCCGGAGGTGGGACGGCTGTAAGCGAAACAAACTACCGCAATGTGGACTCACGATCGCCGTTATTGGGTGGATTAGGCGGGATCAATCAAGTGACTCCTCTGATCTTTGATGAGTATCAGATGCGCGGTCAGTTCAGCGTGCCAGTCTTCGCTGATGGGACAGTTTCTGGTCCCGTTAACACCACCGTGGCTTTGGAAATCCTTGGGGCTTATCCACTCACCGAGAGTCTGCGAAACATAATAATCAACGACCCTGGCTATCCCGCTTCGTTTCGTAACGCGGTGGCGGCGCTGTCCGTGGCCAACAACACCTTGGAGAGTGATGCGATTGGTGGCCAGTTTGCCCGGAACGTCACCGATCTGGTCACTGTCCAACCCGGTCAAATTTTCCCGCCCACGACCAGCACGGCCCGGGCGACTTTGACGATCCGCGACACAGAGCAAGGCGTTGTTTTCACCCAGGGTGCAGTAATGGTGAACGAAGACAGGGGGAACCTTACGTTGTCTGTTCGCAGGAATGGTGTGGGAACCGGAAGTGCAACCGATGTGGGAATACGCATTAACGACCTGGACACAAACACTGACACGAATAATACCGACGAGGAGGACAATACTTGGCCGTTGAGTGCTGGGTCGGACTATGCCAAGCCTGGCGTCGATTACTCCACTTCATCCATTGGCTTAACTTTCTCGTCAGCGGCGGGTCAGGCAAATCAAGTGCTCAACTTTAATGTCGCCATAATTAACGACACAGTGCTGGAGTTTAACGAGGACTTGCTTTTGGAACTAGTCAACCTGCGTCCTGATGGGAGCACGCTTAACAACGGCCAGAGGGGGCTGAACCGTGTGTGCATCGTGACCATCTACGATGAAGGTGACGGTGAGCAGGCAACCGGTGCGTTGGATCGCTTCTACAACCGTGACAATGATTTCAATACGAGCCCGCCAGTCAACCCGCAGCCTGGTGCCAACAATCCGGTCTATGGGATTGCGATGGATTCGGGCAACAGGGCGGTGCTGGTCGGTGATTTTACAACGGTGAACACGGTGCCCAGAAACCGCATCGCCAGGATGCTGAACAGCGGGCAATTGGACACAACCTTCGACCCGGGTCTGGGCGCGGACAACTTCATCAATGCCATCCTGCAGGACGGATCGGGCAGGTTTGTGATTGCTGGTGGATTCAACTCCTACAACGGCGTGGCCCGCCGTGGCATCGCCCGGATCAACAACAACGGCACGCTGGACAACACCTTCAATCCCGGTGCGGGTGTGAATCCTGGCACGGTGGCCGCCAATGCCATTGAGGCCATTGCGATTCAGCCGGACGGCAAAATACTCATCGGCGGCAATTTCACCACCTTCAACGGACAGGCCATCAACCGCATCGCCCGTCTGAACACCGATGGTTCGGTGGACAACTCGTTTGTGGTCGGCCTCGGAGCCAATGACCGCGTGTATTCCATCGCCGTCAGCACTTTTGGCGGCTCCACCAACATCTACATCGGTGGTGCCTTCACCACCGTCAATGGCATTGGCCGCAGCCGCATTGCGAGGTTGAGCTTGAACGGCGATGTGGACGCCTCCTTCAGTCCAGGCTTCGGGGCCGATGACATCGTGTTTGACGTGAAGGCCCAGTCCAACGGACGGATCGTGCTGGTTGGTGCATTCTCAAGTTATGATGCCCAGTCCCGGCGTGGCATTGCACGCATCCTGCCCACCGGGGGGCTGGATACGTCCTTCGATCCTGGAAGCGGCGCGGATGACACGGTCTTCCGGGCCTTTGTGCAGTCGGATGGCAAGATCGTCATCGGCGGTCTGTTCACCAGCTACAACGACACCCGGCGCGTGGGTTTTGCACGCCTGCTGCCCGGCGGCGTGCTGGACACGGACTTCCTGGATACCGCCTACAATCAGTTTGCGGGTCTCGTGAACACCACGGCGACAGCCCAGCGTAATTCCGTGCTGGCCATCGCCCAGCAGAGTGATGGTGACGTCATCATAGGCGGCTCGTTCTATCAGCTTGGCGGTGGTCAGGCTTACATTGGTAATCCGCTCTTTCCGTTCAACACCACCCTCCAGCCCCAGCGCATGGACAAGAGGGTGCGTCGCAACTTCGCGCGCATTGTGGGAGACCGTTTTCCGACGCCGGGGCCAGGTTACGTGGAACTGGCCAGTGACACCTACACCATTGATGAGGGCCTGAACGTCGGGACCTCGCTTTTTGTCACCATGCACCGGACCAATGGATTCCTCGGTGCATTTCCGGTGCTGTTCAACACCGCCGATGATGTGGCCCGGGCTGGCATTGATTATAGCGCAGTCACCGCCACACCCATCTGGCAGACCGGCTGGCGGTCAGGACTTAATACACCACCTGCGGGCTCCCAGACGCCTGCCTCGAACACCCGCATGGTGAGTGAGGCTCTGTTTGGGGCCAATAACGACGATCGGATATTCATGCAAAACGGGGCGCAAAGCGGCAACATCAGCAGCATTGTGCAACACACCTTCAACGGCGTGGCTGTCTTCACAAGCATTAACCCGGCCAATAATGTCAGCATACCCATTCTTCCGGACACCGCCGTGGAGGGTAATGAAAACTTCCGGATCGGCCTCCGCCTTCCCACACTGACCAACAGCACACCTCCCACCATTTCTCTTGGTGGTGAGCACATCCCCATTGGTTACGCCATCGGCCGAAAAACTGCCGTCGTGACCATCACGGACGATGACTTTGCCGTGGGTGACCTTCAGTTTCTCACACCGACCTTCAGCGCGGCTGAGAATGATCCCGTGGCCACCATCACGGTCATCCGCACCAATGGCACCACCGGCACGATCAGTGTGAAATATGCCGCCAACCAAAACACGGTGGGATTGCTGCCATCGGCGACTGCCACCCCCGGCCTTGATTACGTGACGGCCACGGGCACGCTGTTTTTTGCCCCCGGCCAGACGGTGGCCACCTTCAACGTGCCGCTGATCGATGACACCGCCCAGGACGGCAACAAGACGGTCAACCTTTCCCTGTTCAACCCCACAGGCGGGGCCGCCATCATTACGCCCAACACGGCCGTGCTGACCATCCTGGACAATGACCTCACCGGCACGGATGCCGGATCACCTGTGACGACATTCAGCACGGGCCAGGGCTTCAACGGGCCGGTGTATGCCGTCGCCTACATGAACAACCTGGGTGCCCTCAACGGAAAATGGATGGTTGGCGGCCAGTTCTCTGCGGTGGACGGGCAGACACGGTCGAATGTGGTCCGGTTGAACGTCGATGGATCGCTGGACTCCCTGACCTTCACCAATTTCACGACAGGTGCCAGCGGGCCTGTCTTTGCAGTCGCTGTGCATACCAACGCCTCGGAGCCCACGCTGCTGGGCAGAACGGTTGTCGGCGGCCAGTTTTCCGGCCTGAACGGCACCAACAGGAACAATCTTGCCCGTCTGAATGCGGATGGTTCTGTCGATACCTCCTTCGATGTCGGTTCTGGAACGGACAACCCGGTGTATTCCATCGCCATCTATCCCAGCACGGACCCCAATGGCAACGCGGGCAAGATTCTGATCGCCGGTGATTTTGACGCAGTGAACGGTTTCAACCGGCGCAGGGTCGCGCGTCTGAACCACGACGGCTCGGTGGACACCAGTTTCAATCCGGGCACGGGCGCCAATGACTCGGTGCGATCCGTGGCCATCGATGCCAGCGGACGGGCGGTGCTGGGCGGCTATTTCACCGTCTTCAACGGCGACTCCCAGTGGGCGCGCGTGGTGCGGTTGAACCCCAACGGTTCCGTGGACTCCAGCTTCGACTCCCTGGGCACCGGAGCCGATGGCAATGTGCGTGGCGTGGCCATGTATCCGGCGTCGCAATTGCACGGGGTTGATTTCCTCGACAGTCAAGTTGGCTGGGCTGTGGGGTCGGCAGGCACCATTCTCATCACTCAGGACGGCGGCGTCACTTGGACCGCCCAGTCGGTGAACCCCGCCTCGGTGGCCGATCTCAGGTCGGTCAGCTTTGTGGATAACATGGGCAACCCCAACGGCTGGGCCGTCGGCGATGGCGGTGTGATTCTCAATACGCTTGATGGCGGTTCGAATCCATGGACAGTGAAAATCTCGGGAACCTTGGAGAATCTGAATGGCGTCATCTTCATCAATAGCACCACGGGCTGGGTGGTGGGTGACCGGGGCACAATCCTTGTCACCACAGATGGAGGAGTGAATTGGGCAGCGCAGCCCTCTCCGGTCATCACCAACCTTTACTCGGTGCATTTCTTTGACGGGAACAACGGCTGGGCCGTGGGTGCCGGGGGCACGGTGTTAAGGTGGAATGGGGCAACATGGAGTGTGGTGAATCCAGCGAACGTGCCGACAACTGTGACACTTCGGTCCGTGCATTTCGCCAACACCACGGTGGGTATGGCCGTCGGCGACAACGGTGTTGTGATTCGGACTATAGACGGCGGGAATAACTGGACCACCGTAACATCGGGAACCACAGCCACGCTCTACGGAGTCAGGCTCTCTTCAGCAGCATCGGGTGTAGTAGTCGGTGCGGGTGGGGTTGTTTTGCGATGGAATGGTGCGCTGAGTCCGCTGGCATCTGGAACGACGGCCACACTTTTTGCTGCTGATACGACGGCTGCCAACACGGCTTTCCTGGCTGGTGCCGATGCCACTGTCCTGACGAGTGCAGACTTTGACACGGGTGGCACTTTGACCTTGGGCTCAGACGCCCTGGCCGCTGATCCCAATGCCGGCAAGATTCTCGTGGTGGGTGACTTTGGCTCGGTCAACGGGGCAATCGGCACCGCGCGTGTGGCCCGTCTGAATCGCAATGGTTCGGTGGACACGTCGTTCAACGCCGGGCTCAACACTGGAGAGGGGCCGAACAACATCGTTCTGTCGGCGGCCATTGAACCCGATGGCAACGTGCTGCTGGCGGGTGACTTTACAACCATCGACGGGGTGGGCGCCAACCGCATTGCCCGGTTGAAGCCGGACGGCGGCCTGGATGAAGGGATCAACTTTGGTGTTGGGGCGAATGATTTCGTGGCCGCCATCGCCCTGGAGCAGGTGGGCAACCGCAGGATCACCATTGGCGGCGGTTTCACCAGCGTGGACGGAGTGACGCGCAACCGGATCGCCCAGTTCGAGGGTGGGCGCAACAACGGAGCCGGCTCGCTGGATTTCAGCCGGGCCAACTACACCGTCAGCGAGGACGGCGTGCGTGCGACGGTGACGGTGCGCCGCTTTGGTGGATTGTTCGGCAACGTGTCTGTGGATTATTCCAC
>CAYQCZ010000015.1:0-20613 GCA_964415955.1 uncultured Verrucomicrobiota bacterium
CGATGCCCACGTAATCCCACATCGTCCGCCGGATTTCATCCCAGTTGTGCGTGACCACCACGAGTTCATCCGCATTCGATGCCCGGCCCGAGTGCCACTGCGGCAGTTCGTAATCCGCCGCCGCCGACGGACCATCGACGAGCTTCATGGCCGCCCGGTGGGCGCAGACAAGCGCTTCCAGCAGCGAGTTGCTGGCCAGCCTGTTGGCTCCATGCAGGCCGGTGCAGGCCACCTCGCCCACGGCATACAAACCGGCAATCTCCGTCTCGCCATCCACATTGGTGACCACACCGCCGCATTGATAATGCGCGGCGGGCACCACCGGTATCGGTTCCTTGGTGATGTCGATGCCGTAGCCAAGGCAGGTCTGGTAGATGTTCGGAAAGCGGCTGATGATGAAGGGCGCGGGCTTGTGCGTGATGTCCAGATGCACGTAGTCCGCGCCCGTGCGCTTCATCTCGCTGTCGATGGCGCGGGCCACGATGTCGCGCGGCGCCAGCGACTCCAGTTGATGATGTCCCCTCATGAACTGCTCCCCGTGCATGCTCCTCAACACGCCGCCCTCGCCGCGCACAGCCTCGCTGATGAGAAAGGACTTGGCCCTGGGATGGTAGAGGCACGTCGGGTGGAACTGCACGAACTCCATGTTGGCCACGCCTGCGCCGGCACGGTAGGCCATGGCCACACCGTCGCCGGTGGCGATGTCCGGATTGGTCGTGTAAAGATACACCTTGCCGCAGCCGCCGCTGGCCAGCACCACGGCGTTGGCCGCAAAGGTCTCCACGCGTCCGGTTTTCTTGTCGAGCACATACGCTCCCAGGCAGCGGTTCGACACGGCGTAGCCCAGCTTCTCCGTGGTGATGAGGTCAATGCCCAGGTGATCCTCGAAAATCTCGATGTTCGGCTGCCGTGCAATGGCGTTGAGCAGCGCACGCTCGATTTCACGTCCGGTCACGTCCTTGGCATGCAGGATGCGCCGCTTGGAATGACCGCCCTCCCTGCCCAGATCAAGCTCCCTGCCACCGCCGGACGCCGCAAGCGCATGCCCATGTCGATCAGCTCCGCCACACGGGCCGGCCCCTCGGCAATGATGGTCCGCACCACCGCTTCATCACACAGGCCCGCGCCCGCCACCAGCGTGTCCTGCACGTGCATCTCGACGGAATCCTCCTTCGAGGTGACGGCGGCAATGCCTCCCTGCGCGTAATTCGTGTTCGACTCCGCGCGGTTCTTCTTGGTGACGATGGCCACCCTTCCCCTGGCGGCCGCCTTCAATGCGAACGTAAGACCGGCAATGCCGCTGCCGATCACCAGGAAGTCATATTTGCGAATGCCGGACATGCCGTTGAGCGTGGGCTGACGCTAGGCAAAGAAACCCGGCGGTGCAAGCCGCACTCAAAGCCGCGCGTTGTCGATGAGCCTTGTCCGGCCGATGAACACCGCCAGCGCCATGTGCGTGCCGCGCGTCACGCGCTTGACGGGCTCGAGCGTGTCCGCGTCGAAGAATTCGATGTAATCCACCCGCGCCGCGGGATGCCGTTCAATCGCCCGCGTCAACGTGCGCTTCAAGGTTGCGGCGGAAACCGGCTGCTTCGCCGCACGGACACTTCTGCGCGCGGACTGTATGCTGCGCCACAGTGCAAGAGCCTGGGGTCGTTCACCGGCGCCCAGGTATTTGTTGCGCGAACTCATGGCCAGCCCGTCCTTTTCCCGGAAGGTGGGGGCCACGATCAGTCTCAGGGGCACATTCAAGTCTGCAACCATGCGTCCGAGCACGGCCGCCTGCTGCCAGTCCTTGGCCCCGAACACTGCCACGTCAGGCAGGACCAGGTTGAAGAGCTTGGCCACGATCGTGGTCACCCCCCGGAAGTGCGTGGGGCGCGACGCCCCCTCCATCGACTGGGACAACCGCTCCTCGACCACATACGTGCTGTAGCCGCCGTTGTCCCTGTGCGGATACATGGTCGCATCCGAAGGCACGAACACCACATCCACCCCGGCCTCGTAGCAGAGGCGTTTGTCGCGCTTCAAATCGCGCGGATAGCGGGACAAATCCTCCCCCGGGCCAAACTGTGTCGGGTTCACATAGATGCTCAGCACCACGACGCCATTGCTGCCGACGGCCTTTCTGGCGCGCGCCACCAGGCTCTGATGCCCCGCGTGCAAATAGCCCATGGTCGGGACGAAACCGATCTTCCGCCCGGCCCGCTTCCAATCCAGCGCCATCCGTTGCATGGCACGCGGTGAGGTGATGATGTGCATGGGACAAAGGGACCATGACCGCAGTGCGCGGCCAAGGCCGTTCTCGAATTACTCGTTGGAGCTTGGAATTTCGGCTGGTGTCCCGCCTGTGTTGCCTTCGCTGCTGCGGTAGCTGGCCACCACCCATTCGCTGAGCACCTTGTCGGGGGCATCCACGACGTTTCCATCCAGCGTGAATTCCTTCCGGCCCGTGCTCTGGGAAATGAGCTTGAGGCCAAACTGGTAGTCCTTGAACAAGGAGGCGCAGAGGTCGCGCACCTGCTGGTTGCGCTCGATGGACAGCGCCACGAGACGATCCTTCGCCGCATCGGTGAAGTGAAGCGTCAGGCCGTGCATCTCGGCGAAGCGCATGGCGAATTCATCCACCAACTGCCGTAACACCGCCTGCTCCTGCTTCTCGTGCTCCGCGAGGATGGTCTGCATGGCGCCGGGCGGATTGTCCACCAGTGCGCGGTCCACGACGAAGCGCTTCACATCGGTGCTGGGCAGTTCGAATTTCAGATCACGGAACACGCGCTCGCTCACGGTCATCAGGCCGCGTGCCCCGGTCCTTTCCTCAGCCGCGAGCCCGGCAATGCGCCTCAGCCCGTCCTCGCGGAAGAGCACCTCGATGCCATAGGCGGCAAAGGACTCCTCATACTGGCGGATGATGCTGCCCTCGGAGGTGCGGAGTATCTGGAAAAGGTCGTCGGTGTTCAGCGGCTGGCAGACAACCCGCACCGGAAGGCGTCCGATGAATTCCGGCTCAAATCCGAAGTCAATGAAATCACGGGTCTGTGCATGGGCGAACGCGTCATCGGCATCCTGGGCGGCCACATCCTTCGCGGCAAATCCGATGGTCGCCTCGCGCAGCCTCTTGCGGATGATTTTTTCGAGACCGTCAAACGCGCCGCTGACAACGAACAGGATGTGCCGTGTGTTGATGGTGGAAGGCTGTTTTTTGGCCCGGCCCGACTGGAGTTCCATCATGGCCTGAATCTGACCGGCGATGTCATTTGGCGCCCGCGCGGGCACCTCCGTTTCCTCCATCAGTTTCAGAAGGTTGGTCTGGACTCCACGTCCGCTGACATCGCGTCCGGCGTGGCTGGCGGCTGCTGCGATCTTGTCGATCTCGTCGATGTAGATGATGCCGTGCTGGGCGCGTTCCACGTCGCCGTCGGCCTTGCGCACGAGATCGCGCACCAGGTCTTCGACATCCCCGCCCACGTAGCCTGTCTCGGAGAACTTGGTGGCATCCGCCTTCACGAAGGGCACGCCGATGAGCTCGGCCATGCTGCGGATGAGATAGGTCTTGCCCACGCCCGTGGGCCCGATCAGCAGGATGTTCTGCTTCTGATAGCTGGCGGTGGTTCTGCCCTCGCGTGCGGCCCGGACGTGATGGTAATGATCGCACAGGGCCACGCTCAGCACCTTTTTCGCATCGTCCTGCTTGATCACGAAGCGGTCCAGGTAGCCCTTTACATCCCGGGGTTTGTAGTCGAACTGGAATCCCTCTTGGCCGCTCTCCGCCTCTGCTGAATGCCCCGGGGTGTCCGTGTCCTGCTGGCCGCCGGCAAACGCGCCGCCGGACATCCGCTGCCGCAGGAACTCCTGCATGCGTCTGTGCAGTTCCTCGGGTGAATTGTGTGTGCTCATGAAATCGCCTCCAGCAACATTTTGTGTTGATAAGCCGGTTACCTGCCCACATGGAACTCCAGCCGTGAAATGACCCGCGGGTCAAAGGTGGCGCGCCCGAAACACGGGCTGGCAGCCACGATGCCGTTTGCATCCCATTGCTCCAGGGTGAAGGTCACGCTGCCACGCTGGGCGAGCCATGCGCGCACCGCATCCCCGGGCGGCGCCTCGCGCGCCTGCCCCCCCGAGGCCATCTCAATCTGCGACATGCGGTTGAACGGCACCTTGAGCTGTTTCTCCTGTGCCATCAGTGTGACGACGCCCCCGCTGATGCCGGTGATGCGCGCCGCCACACGGTCCGAATTGACCAGCAGGACCAGGTCTTCTGTCTCCGTGGCGCGGACGGCCGCAGCCTCCTCAAAACGCCCGTCCCATTCCTTGACGCGCAGGTCTGACAAACGGACCATGCCCTGCCCCTGATGCACCAGACGGATGCCTGTTCCCTCGCCGCCGAAGCCCTCGACATCGGTCCATTGCCGGACCAGGGCTCCGTCCACCAGCAGGGAAATCTGCGGGGCGCTGCGGCTGCATTTGATGGCGATGCGGGCGGTGTTCTTCTGAGCCAGGGCGGGGACGATTGCCTGGCCAAGCTGCCGCAACGGGTCGCGCTTGTTCACGAACAACAGGCTGGCCACCTGGCTGTTGATCTGGAGACTGTAAAAGCCGCCGAAGTCCGGCTCGTCCTCCTTGCTGCGGAGGCTGACGGGATGCATGTAATCCGTGTAAAGCGCCACGGCTAGATTCAGCATGCCGCGCCACTCGATGTCGAACTCCAGCGACGAGGCCTGAGGAAGCTTCACGTCGCGCGCAATGCTCGCCGCCTCCCGTGCATAAAAGGCGCCGTTCAAATAACGCCACTCACCCGCCTCGCCCGCAAAGGCGTTCACCTTTCCAATCGTCCAGCCCCCGATGCCGTCCGGTCCGGAAAACACGGTCTCCATCTGAGGGCTCAGCGGGAGAATCGTCTGCACACGGTTGCGCGGGATGTGCAACGCACCGGCATAGGCCGTGTCCAGGACCAGCTCCCTCTCATCCAGCGTCCGCAAACCGCCCTCCAGTTCGTCGAGGTTGGTGAGCTTCACCAGACAGCGATTGGACTGTGTGCCTGTGGACTGGACGGCATCATTGAACCGGATCTCCGCCGTGGCCGACGGGAGAAACTCGATCGGTTGCGCGGCATCAGGATGCGACCAGCGGATTCCCTGCTTCGGATCGATCGACAACAGGCGGCCGCTCAGCGTGTCGCCATTGGTGAAGAGGATCGCATGCGCCGTGGCGTTGGAGGTGTCCGCCGGGTGAACGGACGCCGGGAAAAGGCAGAGCAGAAACGTGGCGATGGCCCTGAGTGTCCCGATCACAAAAGGGGATCGCCGGCCGGAGTGCTGGAAGAAAAGGAGGGCGTTCATGGGGCAAACGGCCAGAAGAGGTCATCCTTTCCGGCGGCGGGGAGCCTGTCCGGACGCGGCTTGTCGGGATTGAACACCAGCTGCCGTATCCACTCGGGCTTGAGTGTGACAGGACCGAAATGCGGACTCACACCGGTGACGGCGTCGCGCTTCCAGTCCCGGATCTCGAAGGTGACGCTGGCGCCGCTGTGCAGCTCGGCACGGACCAGTCCCGCCATGGCGGCATGGCCGGCCACGGCATCCGGGAACATCACCAGGGACACCCGATCCAGCGGCACGGGCAGGGTCTTTCCGTTCACCTTCAATTCCAGCCGTCCGTCCTTGATGCCGGTCACATCACCCCTGGCGACATCGCCATTCATCAGGCTCACCGCAGCCTGTGTTTCCTCCTGCTGGCGGACTGTTTCAGGGGGTGCATTCCCCTCCCAGCTGCTCACGCGGATGTTGCTCAGGTTCAGTTCCGGTCCGACGCGCTGGCACAGAAACGTCATCCCTGTGCCCTGTCCGGCAAAGCCCAGTCCATCGGTCCACTGCTGCACCGTTGCGCCGTCGATCATGAGCGTGATGGAGCCCTGTTCCTTGTCCGCCCGGATTTCAAAATGCGCCTCGTTCTTCTCGATCAACTGGGGCGCAGCCGCCTGGCCCATGTGCGTCGTGCCGCGAATCCCCTGCATGCGCTGGAGCGTGACATAACCGGGGCCGAGGATGAACATGTAGCCCGAGGAGTTGAAATCAAACCGTGCCGTGGACTCCGTGTAGATGGACATCAACAAACTGAGCTGGCCGGTCCACGAAAGGTCGAACTCGATGCGTCCCTGGGGCGGCAGTCCCACATCCCGGCCAATGGAGCCGATCGCGTTGGCGGTCAGCACACCATCGCGATACGACCACACACCGCCCGGCTGGCCGAGGTTCCATTCTGCAAGACCGCCCGGCCCCTCGTAGGCGACGATCGAACGGTTCTTGATGAACCGCAGGGTCTGGATGGACGACCGGGGTGCGCGCAGCTCACCACCAAACCATGTTTTGAACACCACCTCCCTGTCGTCGAGAGAGAGCACGTCGCCCACGACTTCATCACCGTTGGCAAAACGCAGCCGGCATGCGGGCGTGTCGTCCTGAGGCGGCATGGCGGGCGCGGGACTCATGAAGCGCAGCCGGTGAAGATTGCGCGGCTGGAAGGCAATGGTCGCGCGCGAAGCCGGATGCCGCCACTGCACGCTCCGTCCGGCGCCGATGGTCTCCAGCGTGCCATGCAGCGTGGAGCCGTCCAGAAACTGGAGCAGGTCGGCCGCACCGGCCCGGCCCGCTGTTTGTGCATGGACGGACAACGCCAGCGCCATGGCGCAGGTGATGGGCATCACGGCGAGCCATCTGCGCTCCGACAGGGCAGGGGGATTGACAATGGCCGGCCGGCCGTTCCGCTCAGCGTTCATAAATGGGCAGGAAACGGTAGTTGAGCGCCAGCGAGAGAAGCGAGGAGGCCGTGGAAAAGGTCGTTCCAAACTGGCCGTCCCATCCGCCGTCCGGCTTCTGGGACTGGCCCAGTTCCTTGATGTTTTTCAGGTTCCACGCCTGCCATTGCTGGGGCGACGCGTGGAAGAAGGCTTGTGCTGCGTAGTAGAGGAAATACTCGCGGTAATGCTGCTCGGACTGCGCCTGCTGGAGAAACTGGACGGCGGATTTGTATTCCGGCGAGTCCTTCTGTTTCGCAAGCGTCAGCACCAGGCAGCCGATGGCTGTGCGCGCGCCGTTCGGCCCGGCTGCGGAGGTGTAGCCGTAGCCGCCCTCGGGCGTTTTGCATTGCGCGAAGAACTTCAACCCTTTCTGAATGGCCTCCTCGGGAACGCCGATGCCCGCGTTGCGCGCCGCGAACAATGCAACGAGCTGCGCGCCGCTCACCGTGGTGTCGGCATCCATGCTCTCCGGCGAGTAACGCCACGCGCCAAACGGATTTCGCGACTGGGAATTGAGGATGAGCTTCACCGCCAGTTCAAGGGCCGGGCCCAGCCGCGGGTCATTCACCACGCCATACGCCTCGGCCAGGGCGAGGGTTCCGAATCCGTGGTTATACATGGAACGCCCGATGTAGCCGCTTTCCCTGTTCTGGTTCTTCAGGACGAAGTCCAGCCCCCGCCGGATGGGTGTGGCGTAGGGGCCGAAGTTCGGATCGTCCCCGTGCGACAGCATGGCAACCACCGACAGGCCGACCACTCCGGGCTCCGCCCCATACGGCTGGTCCGGCCATCGTCCCTCGGGCAGTTGGGTGCGGGCCAGCCATTGGAGCCCGCGCACATAGATGCGGTCCACCTCCGCATTCGCAATGCCGGTGGCATCCACGAACAACTGCTGCGCACGCGCGGGCCATGCGAAAAGAAGGGCGCCCAGCATGCAGAGCAACCCGCAACGGTGAAGTCCCGGCAGGGCGGTCAACATGGGGATGGGATTCCTGCGCATGCGCTCAGTTCTTTTGCTCCAGTGATTTGTAGAACAACTCCAGCGCCTCGCGGAACTCGCCCGGCACAGGCCTCGTGGAGCCGCTGCCTGCGGTCACAGAACGGGCGTTTGCTCCGGCACCGCGCGCGTCACCGCCGGCACCCGCGCCGCCCTGTCCTGTCCCTCCACCATTGTTGTTCATGCCCGGCATGCCGGCCATCATGGGCCTGCCCTGTCCGGGCTCCTGCTGGGCCATCTGCATGAGGAATTCCATTTCCTGGGCCGCAGCCGCGGCAGACTGGGAGTTTTGATTCTGCTGTTGCTGGGCCTGTTCATTGATGAGGTTGATGACATCGGTCAGCACTTCGAGCGCCTTCACCTGCGACTGGTCCGCGGGTTCGCCCGTTTCCGGGCGGCGCAATTGTTCCTCCACGGCGCGCATGGCCTGCTGCGCTTCATTCAGCGGTTCTTCAAGCTGCGGCGTGCCGTTCTCCTTCTGCAACTGCTGGAGTTGCTCATTCAAAGACTTCTGCCGGTCGGCAAGTTCGCGCACGGACTGGTCGTAACGCGGCAGCTCCTGCCGGTCGCGATGCAGCAACTGGGTCTGGCTGCGGAGGTTGTTTTCATTCTCGCGCAAACGCAGCAACGCCATGAGCTGGCGCATGAGATCATCCTGCGGCGTGCCACCCTGCTGGCCCTGGTTGCCCCCGGCGGAATCCTTCTTCTCCGGCTCGAGTTTCTTCGCCCAGTCCTCGAAACGCCCGGCCCAGCCGCCGAGGTCGTTCATGGCCTGCATGGTGATGTTGGAGGCGATCATCCCGCGCATGCGCTCCAGCTCGCCCTCGGTGTTCATCTCCTTCATCTCCTTGGACACCGCGCCGTAGTTCTCGCGCTGGGTGCGGTCGAAGAAACGGCTCATCTCCTCATGCACTGCTTTTGCTTCATCACGCACCTTTTCCTGATCGCTGGAGATGTTGGTGTTGGCACGGCGATGATGTTCGGACAACTGCGCGGGTGTGAGCCCGATGGTTTCCGCCACCAGTTCCTGAAGACGCCCGGCGAGCTGGGTCTCCTGGGCGCCCAGCTTGCGCAGGCGCTGGGCGAGTGTCTGCGCCTGGAGCTGGTCCAGCCCCTTGTTCACCTGTTCCTGAAGTTTCTGGAGCTTGTCCAGCGCCTGCTGTTCGGATTGCAGGGCCTTGGAGAGTTCCTGTGAGCGCTGCTGTGCGTCGGCCTGCTGTTGTTGGGCGGACTGCAACTGCTGGCCGGCCTGCTGCATCTCCTGTTTTGCAACGTCCTGCATGCCCTTGAGCGTGCGGGCCCAGTCGCGGATGGTTTCCTCGTTGAAGGTGGGATTGCGCATGGCCTCGCGCATGGCCTGGGCGCCTTCGCGGGCCAGCCGTTCGAGATCGCGGGCATTGCGTTCCTGCTGGGCGGCCTGTTCCCCGGCCTGCTTCGATGCTTCATCGCCGGAGAGTTTCTGCTCGGGAAGATCGGAAAGTTCGCGGGTCTTCGCCGCGATGGATTCCTCGCGCCGTGTGACCTCCTCCAATTGGGCGAACAGGCTTTCCAGTTGCTGACGCAGCATTTCTGCATGACGCACCAGACCAATGACGAAAATGCGATGCGGCTCGGTGACCGCAGGATCGCGGCCGGGAAAATGATCCCCCGCCAGCCCGCGCACCTCGATGAGCGTGTCGGCCGGAATGCGCAGCAGCGACGGACTCAGGAGATACGTTTCCTCCATGGCCCGCGTCTGCGGGGTCTTTGCCTTGAACGTGAACATCCGCTCCAACGGCTTGCCGGAGGGATCGAGCGTCGAGGTCAGCATCCAGTGGACGCCCACGTCACGCAGCCCGTAATCGTCCTGGGCGGCCATCTTGATGGGCAGGATGTCCGTCTCCAGCAGCGCCTGGTCCAGCGGCAGCCCCGGCAGGCCGACCGTGGGCGGCTGGTCCCGCAGCGCATTCAGGGACAATGTCCACGGTGCGCGATTGGTCAATCCCTGCTCATCCTTCCACCAGAAGGACACCGTGCTGACGTTGCGCCAGTCGATCAGGGGCGTCTCAAAAATGGAGCCGCTCACGCTCAACGCGACGGGCGGGTTTGTGTTCACACGCATGGTGGCCTTGAGGATCGGGCGGTTCACCTCCCCGTGGAAGCTGGCCTTGGAACCCTCCAGGAGGCCGAACGATCCGCCGCGCACGGTTTCCTCCTGCTGCGGATGATTCAAGTAGGCCGGCAGCATGACGGTGGAACGCATCTCCCGGAGGGCCGGTCGGTGGGTGGGTTCCACCCGCATGGATGCCGTGGCATCACCCACGCGGACGACGAGAAGACCGGACAACGTCTGGGCGGGGACTTCCACATGGGCGCACATCCGGGTGAGACGCGTCTTGATCTCCGGCTGTCCCGCATACATGGCGCGCACGGTCGTGGGTCTCCAGAAGGCGCGGTAGCGGACATGGACCGGGACTGTGAAGGGTTCACCGTGGGCGACAATGAGAGGTGATCCGGCCAGCTCCAGTTCGACGAACGTGAAGCGTTCGATGGCGGCCAGCGGCAGGGCAAGGCGTTGAAGTGCATTCCATCCGGCCCCGGGCACGGCCACCCAGGCGAGCAGCAGGGGCAGCATGACGGCCAGTGCAGTCACCACATGCCGTCGTGCCGCCTTCGCATCTGCGGCCGGCAGGAAGTCCATCCGCATGGCCTCGGTGGACACCTGGTCGATGGCCGCGCGGCACAGTGATGGCGACATGCCATCCGGCGTGCGCCGGCCGGACGCGAGTTCCACCACTCCGAGAAGCCGGTCGCCAAGGCGGCGGTGATGCCGCTGCACCGTGGTGGCCAGCGAGCGCAGGTCGGGGCGGCTCCAGACCCATCGCCTGATCCAGCGGAGAGTGTAGGCCGCGGCCAGGACCACAGCGCCGAGGGCAAGCAGCATTCTCAGCCACGCCGGCGTGTCCCACAAGCGGTCAGACACCCAAAGGACCAGCCACGCGCCGGCAATGGCGGCCATGGACCCGCTCAACGCCACGAGGGAGTCCAGCCTGCGCAGGCGGTTTGCCAGCGCGTGGAATTGCGCGAGCAATCCGGCGGGCAGTGCCGGAGGGTGGTTGTCGGCGGCGGGCGGCATGCAGCGCGATCAAAATGCATGCAATACCTGCATTCGTCCAACAATTCCCGGTGCGGCGGGGAAACAAGATCACGGAGCCGGCGCTCCGGAGGCCGGCAGCAAACCGGGCGGGAACACCGGCATGCGCTTAACGGTGTCAGCATCAGGGATAACTGGCATGTTCTTCGCATACCATTGGGGCCGTATCGTCGCATGTTTTCTCCCTGCGGGGGCGCGTGCCCTGATGCCGTCACCGAACGAGCATGAAGACACGCGTCATCCAGACACTGCTCATCGAGGATTGTCCGGCCATCGTGGAGACGTTGCAGATTGGGCTGGCATCGATCGACGGGGGCATGTTCAGGCTCGCATGGGCGGCCACGCTGGCCCAGGGGATTGAGAAGCTGGTCAGAGGCGGGTTTGATGTGGTGTTGCTGGATCTTTCACTGCCTGACAGCGCGGGCCTGGAGACATTCCGGCGCCTGCGCGGTGCGAACTCCAGCATTCCCGTGGTGATTCTGACGGGGTCGGAAGACGAGGAACTGGGGCTTCAGGCGGTGCGTGAAGGGGCGCAGGATTACCTGATCAAGGGCACCATGTCCGTGCGGGTGCTGGCACGGGTGTTGAAATACGCCATCGAGCGCAAGCATGCGGCGGAAAACCTGCGTGAAAAGGACGAGTTTTTCAGGCTGATCTCAGAGAGCATGACCGACCTCATCGCGGTCGTGGACAGAGAGGGCCGCAGGATTTACAACAGCCCCTCCTACAAGAAGCTGCTTGGTGATCCCCAGTCCCTGATGGCGTCGGATTCCTTCAGCGAAGTGCATCCGGAGGACAGGGAACGGATCCGGGAGGTGTTCAAGCGGACCATGAAGACGGGCAGGGGGGAACGGACCGAATACCGGTTTGTTTCCCTGGACGGCGGCGTGCGGCACCTGGAATCGCAGGGCAGCGTCATCTTCGATGCGCAGGGGCTGCCGGAGAAGCTGGTGGTGATCTCCCGCGACATCACGGAACGCATCCAGGCCGAGGCGGGGCTGCGCGAGAGCGAGCAACGCTACATGCGCCTGCTGAAATCGACGACGGACTACATCTACACCGTGCGCATGGAGGACGGGGTGGTGCTGGAGACGATTCACGGCCCCGGGTGTCAGGGGGTGACCGGCTACAAGCCGCGGGACTACCAGATGGACCCATGGCTGTGGATCAAGATGGTTCACCCTGAGGACAAGGATCGGGTTCAGGAACTTTCAAGGCAGGCCCAGGCGGGCAGGTCCCCGGGCCCCATTGAACACCGCATCTGGCGCAAGGATGGCGAACTCCGGTGGGTCAGACACACGCCCGTGTCGCGGAGGGATGAGGAGGGCCGCCTTGCCGGTTATGACGGCCTGGTGTCGGACATCACGGAGAAAAAGCAGGTGGAGGAACGGCTGCGCAATTCACAGGCCCTCTACCACTCGCTTGTGGAAACGCTGCCTCAAAGCATTTTCAGGAAGGACGTGGACGGGAAATTCACCTTTGTAAACCACCACTTCTGCCGCGACATGCAGCATCCGGCCGCCGAGCTGCTCGGACGGACGGACTATGACTTCAGCCCCCGCGAAATCGCTGACGGCTACCGGGCGGACGACCGCAAGGTGATGGAAACCGGCGAGACCCTCGACACGGTGGAACGGTTCGTGTCAGCCGATGGCCGGGCGCGCTTTGTGCATGTCATGAAGACGCCGGTGCATGACGCGCAGGGCAGTTGCATCGGCATCCAGGGCATATTTTATGATGTGACGGAGGAACGGAGGAAGGAGGAGGCGCTGGCCGAGAGCGAGGCCCGGCTCCAGGCCATCCTGGACAACACCACGGCGGTCGTTTACATGAAGGACACCGAGGGCCGCTACCTGCTGGTCAACCGCACCTACGAGAACATCTTCCATCTCACCCGGGAGCAAATCCTCGGCAGAAGGGACACGGACTTGTTCCCGAAGCTTCTGGCGGAGGCCTTCCGGGCCAATGACCGCAGGGTGCTGGATTCATCCGTGCCCATCGAGTTCGAGGAGGTGGCCCATCTGGATGACGGCCCCCACACCTATCTTTCCATCAAGTTCGCCCTGCGGGATGCCGCCGGCATTTGTTACGCCACATGCGGCGTCTCGACGGACATCACCGCCCGAAAACAAGCCGAGGCGGCACTCAAGCAAACCAACGAAAACCTCGTTGAAAGCCAGCAGGCGCTCATGAAGGCCCTCTCGGACCTGCAACGATCCCATGAGGAGCTCAAGGCCACGCAGCTCCAGTTGATCCAGGTCGAGAAGATGGAGTCCATCGGAGGCCTGGCTGCGGGCGTCGCCCACGAGGTGAAAAACCCCCTGCAGACCATTGTCATGGGTGTGCGCTACCTGTCCAAGGTGCTCGGTGATCAAAACCCGACCGTGGCCCAGGTGCTGGAGGACATCCGTGACGCTGCCGCCAGGGCCGATGCCATCGTCAAGGGACTGCTTGAGTTCTCCGCCCCGAGGGAACTCACCCTGAGCAGGGAATGCATCAACGACATCCTGCGCAGCGCCCTCAAACTGTCCAACTACGCCATCAACGACAGCGGCATCCTCCTGGAGACCGATCTTGAAAGCAGGCTGCCCCGCATCTCGCTGGACAAGGCCAAGATCGAGCAGGTCTTTCTGAATCTCATCATGAATGCCATCCACGCCATGCCGGACGGCGGCACGCTCACGGTTCGCACACGGCTGCGCTTCCTGCAGGGAGGGGAGCTGCCGCCCTCCGACCGGGGTGAAACGGAGGACCCTTATCAGACCGGACAGATGGTGATCGTGGCCGAGGTGAATGACACCGGCCATGGCATTCCCGAGGACAAGCTGACCAGGATTTTCGACCCGTTTTTCACCACCAAGCCTGTGGGCAAGGGCACAGGCCTCGGGCTGACCGTGGTGCGAAAGATCGTGGAACTCAACGGCGGAGTGATCCACATAGCCAACCGGCCGGAGGGCGGCGTCCGTGCATCCATCATATTCAAACCAGGAAAGGGACAGAAAGCATGAGCCTGAAAAAAAAGATCCTCGTCATCGATGACGAGCCCAGCATCACCCGCATGTTGAAACTCAACCTGGAATACGACGGCAGCTACCTCGTCCACGAGGAAAACTCCGGCGCGCGCGCCATCCAGGCCATCAAGGACTTCCGGCCGGACATGATCCTGCTGGATGTGATGATGCCCGGTCTGGACGGCACCGAGGTGGCCGCCAGGCTTCAGGACCATCCGTCACTGGCCAGAATCCCGATCGTCTTCCTCACTGCGGCGGTCAAGAAGACGGAGGTCGCCAAAGGCGGCGGCATGATCGGCGGCCTGCCTTATCTGGCCAAGCCGGTGGACCTCGACGAGGTGCTTGCCTGCATTCAGAAACACATCGGAACGGTTTGACTGCCGGAGGTGAGCGGCCCGGCAACCCGCATCACGGTCACCACCCGGGGCCAATTCAGGCTGGCAATCCGGTCGCACGGCGTTAACGTGCCCGCACGCCTGTGGGCGGATTCGTATGAATGCATTTCTTCTGGCTGCGGCGGAAGCGGAGGCTCCAGCCTCCCCGGGCTTTCTGGAAAGCCTCAAATCCATCACGTTCAGCTGGTTTGACCTCGTGGTCGCCGCCTTGCTGGTGGTGGGCTTCATCCACGGGCGCAAACGCGGCATGTCCGGCGAACTGGTGGATCTCATGGCGGCCCTGGCCATGATGGTGGTGGCGGGCGAGTATTACCCCCCCGTGTCCGCCTTTCTGACCCGGTTCACCAATCTTGCCATGCCCTGGGCCAACCTCCTTTCCTACGGAGCCATCATCTTCGCCGTGTTTTCCATCATCGGCGTGGTGAAGAGCAAGATGGGCAGCAAGCTGGTGAGCGGCGACCTCTTCGGCCGGGGGGAATACTACCTGGGCGCGTTCGCCGGCTTGGTGCGTTATTTCTGCTATTTCGTCGTGGCCCTGTCCGTCATCAATTCCAAGACCGTCTCCGTCGCCGAGGCCGAGGCGGCCGCCGCCGCGCAGGAAAAGGAGTTCGGCAGCTCATTCTTCCCGTCCCCCAAGCAGATTCACGTGGCCATCGTCCACAAGTCGCTCTTCAGCACCCTGGTCAAAAACCAGATGGAGTCGCAGCTGCTTGCCATCGTGGATTACAGCGGTCCGGCCACCGTCACACCCAGCGGCCCCGCATGGAAGGGCGAGGACCCGACCAAGGAGCTGAAATAGCCCGCACCCACACTCCATGGCCGGATTGATCCCGCAAAGCACGCTGGAGCAGATCCGCGCAGCCAGTGACATTGTCGATGTCATCGGCGGTTATTTCCCCCTCAAGCGCAACGGTGCGAACTTCGTGGCGCTCTGCCCCTTCCACCGCGAAAAATCCCCCAGCTTCAACGTTCATCCGCAGAAACAAATCTTCCATTGCTTCGGCTGCCACAAGGGCGGCGACGTCTTCACCTTCGTCCAGGAATACGAGCACATCCCCTTCATGGACGCCGTGCGCCGGCTGGCCGAGCGCGCGAACATCGTCATTGAACTGGATGACAGGCCGGGCGACCGCGAGGCGCGCGGCGTCAAGGACACGCTGCTCAACCTCCACGAACAACTCACCCAGCGCTGGCACGCCGTGCTGCTCAACGACGCCGCAGGCCAGGCCGGGAGGGACTACCTCGCCAGACGCGGTGTGAGCGAGGAGGCCATCAAGCGTTTCCGCCTTGGCTGCGCCCCGGCACTCTGGGATGACACGGTGAACTGGGCGAAGAGCAAGGGATTCGACCTGAACGTTGTTGAGAAGGGCGGCCTGATTCTCAAGCGCGAAGGCGGTGACGGCTGGTATGACCGTTTCCGTGGACGCCTGATGTTTCCCATCTGTGATGAACAGGGCCGCGTGGTTGGCTTCAGCGGCCGCGTGCTGTCCGGCGATGAAAAGACCGCCAAGTATGTGAACTCGCCGGAGACGCCCATCTTCACCAAGGGCCGCATCATCTTCGGCCTGGACAAGGCCAAACGCGCGATGCTGGACAAGGAATTCGCCATCGTGTGCGAAGGCCAGCTCGACCTGATCGCCTGCCACATGGCCGGCGTGGAGAACGTCGTCGCCCCCCAGGGCACGGCGCTCACGGCGGATCACGCGCGCATCCTCAAGCGTTACGTGCAGGAGGTGGTGTTGTGTTTTGATTCCGATGCAGCAGGACAAAACGCCGCCGCAAGGTCTCTGGACGCCCTGATGGGCGCGGACCTCGCCATCCGCGTGGCCACACTGCCTTCACCGCATGATCCGGACAGTTTCATCAAGGAAAACGGCGGGCCGGCGTTCGCTGAGTTGATCCAGGAGGCCGAGGGATACTTTGACTACCGGCTCAACCGCCTGTGCGGTGAGGAGGACATCACCACGGACCGCGGCCGCAAGGTTGTTCTGAACGAGATCATCGAGGCGCTTTTGAAATCCAACGACGCCGTCCTTGTGGACAAGGTCATCCAGAAAACTGCCGCACGCCTGGGCGTGCAGGTGGCGGCGGTGCGGACACAACTGAACAAGGCCCGCCGTCCCGGCCGGTTCGAACCTGCATCGGAACCCACGGAGGACCACGGAGAATCAGAACCGATGGAACGGCCCACGCCTGCGGAGTTCCAACTGCTCAAGCTGCTGCTCACCGGGGATGAGCTGGCACCCATGGCGATCGCGTTTCTGGACCCGGAGTGGATTGGCCATGCGGCGGCAAGAAAGATCATTGAAGCCCGCCTCGAGGCCGAACGCGCAGGGGACTGGCGTGGTCCGGCAGCCATGCTGGACAACACCGCGTCCGCACAGATCAAGTCATTGATCACCGAAGCCTCGGCAGACCCGCGCAAAATGCCTGATCCGACGCGCCAGCTTGAGGACATCATGAAGCGGCTCCGGAACGACCACTACGAGCGTCAAATCGCCCTGCTAGGGCAGCGGCTGGAGCATCCGCAGGCTTCGGAAGATGAAAAGGTCGCCGTGCTTCAGGAACAGCAGCGTCTGCGTCATGCGCGGCGCGAACCCTTGCAGGAACTTCATCACGATGACCCTGCGGATGGCTGAGCAGCAAAGCGTGCCAGGCGGTTCTCACACCGCCTGCTGGTAGTTCAATCCCAGTGTGATGATCCGGTGCAGCAGTTCGTCGTAGTGCAGTCCGCAATGCTCGGCCGCCTCCGCAAAGTCCTCCCCATAGGAGATGTTCGGGTTTGGATTGGCCTCCAGCAGGTAGAACTCCCCCTCCGCCGTCATGCGGAAATCCAGCCGCGCATACCCGCTCAGGTGCAGCAGCCGGTAGATGCGCTTGGAAAGATGGTCCAGCTTCTTGCGCAGTTCAGGCGTCAGCTCGGCGGACTGCGTCTTCACACCCACGCGCTCCTGATACTTGTAATCCCACTTGAGCTTGCTGGTGGCGATGTTCGGCGCGCCCTCGGGCAGGCGTTCGATGACCATTTCCCATGGCGTGTAGGTGCGCAGCCGCTCGTTGCCCATCACACTGGCGTAGATTTCCCTTCCTTCAATGTATTGCTCTGCAATGGCCGGCCCGTTGGTCTGGCGGTGAATCAGGTCCACCCGTTCGGCCAGCTTTTCGTCATCAGACACCACGGATGCACGGGCAATGCCCACGGAGCCTTCCTCGACCAGTGATTTCACCAGCAGCGGAAACCCGAGGCGCTTGGGACGTTTCACCTTGCGCTTGAGGGGGAACACCGCGAACGCGGGCACGTGGATGCGGTGGAAGGCGAGGATCTTCTTCGACAATGCCTTGTCATGGCCCAGCGTGAGTCCGCGCGGGTTGCAGCCGGTGTAGGGCTGCTTCATCAACTCCAGAAAGCTCACGACATGCTGATCGTAGAGCGCCAGACCGTGAAACTCCTCGAGCAGGTTGAACGCGATCTGCGGCTTCAACTCCTCCAGCGCCTTGCGGATGACGCCGAGGTCGCTGTAGAGGCCGATGGGAAACACCTCGTGTCCCATCGCCCGGAGCGTGTGAATCACATCGAACTCCGTTTTGAACGGCTGGATGTCCTTTTCGCTGAGTTGATCGACATTCTCGGGCGGCACGAGATCCTCGTGGCACAGCACCGCCACACGGAGCTTCTTCTTCGGTTGGAAACCTTTCATACGGCCAGACGGAAATAGCCCGCATGGGCGACGTGCATGGAATGCACTGTCAGCACCAGCAGCGCGTGTTCGCGCGTTTCGCGCGCGGACCGAACGACGCGCAGGTTCAAATCGCGGCAGCGCTCGATCATGTTTTGCAGGATGTGATTGATGGTGTAGGGGTGGACGCCGGTCACATGCGCCACGCTTTCGCTCAGTTCCCGGCGCCGGGTCCGCAGGAAGGAGGACGCGGCGGGCCGGTGTTCGTCGCCGGGACTCGCGCTGAAGATGCGCCGCAGATCGCGGTCATAATAGGCGGGCCATTCCACCGCGTAATGTTCGCACTTCCTGCGGTAATGCTCGCGCAGCGTGGTCTTCGCGGAGGACAACGGCTCCACCTGGATGCGGCGCCGGTTGGTGGGCGCGAGGCGGGCAATCTCATCCATCAGCGTGTCCACGTATTCGAGCTTCGCCATCGCGGGCCAGCCCGCGTAGCGCTTGCGCCAGGGATAATTCGGCGTGAGCCACACGGCAAAGGTCTCCGCGAAATCCTCCGCCGGATGCGCCTGCGCATACCAGCCGTCCAGGTGCAGCACGAAGCGACGGCTGTTCGGCCTCGGTCGATAACTCGTGGGATAACGCTCCGCGAACGATCCGAACAAATCCCGCCAGCCCTTGCGGCAGTGGAGACGGTAGGCGTTGTCAATGGCATGACCGGCCTCGTGACGCAGGATGCGCATGCACTCCGCCTCGTGCGCGCCCTCGACCTCCAGCATGAACTTGCGCTCCAGCTTCATCAGCCGCTCGTGCGCCAGGTAGAAGGGAATGGCGATGCCCGGCACGCCGTCCGGTGTGAACCACTCCTCCGCCAGCCAGACGTGCGGCTTGAAACGCAGTCCCTTGTCCGCCAGCTCCGCCATGAGACGCTCCACGCGGTCCGCCACCGGCGTGCGTTTGATCGCCAGCGGCAGATCGCACAGGCGCAGGTCCAGCAAGTCCTCGTCGTTCAGTTGATACCAGCGGCGTCCCACAGTTTGGTCAGGTCAGTTTGGAAACCTGCCGCAGATACTGGCGAAATCAGCCGGTGGATGGAACAAGTCTTTTTTCTCGTGCGGTCATCGCAGGCGCACGAAGAGAATAGCGACAAAGGAACAAAGCAGTGGTCAGCGGGGTAACTGCCCTGGTGCAGAATAGAATTCAATGTCCGCGTAAACCCTCTAAAAATGGTCGCACCATGTATTTCCAAGAATACCTAATCGCGAAACCTCCAATGGCAATCGAAATGCCAGCACTGTAAACATCTGGCCAGTGATCATGCACGTAAATCAAAATGCTCCCGAGACCGACCATCCAGATAAAATTGTTTACTAGCTTGGTTGCTTCGCTGCACCAACCGTCAGACTCATCATCGACCGGTCCGACCTGATTCGGACTGGATTGAGGTTTCTCTGGGTTCACTCTTATCACAGTCGACACTACTACGCGACCGACGGGAAGAAGGCAAGATTCCCTTTTGGACGTCAGTGTATCTGAATTCTGTAGCGCCGGTCTGTGACCGGCAGGAATTGTTGTTCTCTCAACCAGCTTGTCCCGCGTCGGACTTTCGGCAGGTTGTCTTGATCAACCAAACGAAACCGAGGAACACGAAGCACGATGCCACTCCGGCAAGCAATGGCTTCGGTTCCGTGGGGAAAAGCAGGAAGAATCCTTTCCCTTTGATGAGGGCTGAATAACTCGAAACGCAGAACGGAAAAAGGTAGAGCCTGAATATGACCCAGCGGTCTGGAACCCGGCCCTTTTGTGAGGCGGCCAGATTGAGCGCGAAACCAATCAGAGCGGAAATTCCCATCGACGACAGCCAGAGGTTGATGGACCTGTCGAAATACTGGATCACGATGGCGACATACCAGACCAGGTAACACCAGAGCACGAGCATCGCCGGCTGAAGTTCAGTGATGTATCTGGTCATTTCCGCTGGGCGGCCGACATCATGTCAGACTTGGGTTCGCCATGTTGAAGGAGCAGTTGGAAACCGCCTCCTTTCGCAGGCATTGGGTAAAGGGTTCAACCCTGCAAAACAACCTGCGCATTTGGGAAAGGGTTCGCTTCGGCTGCTGCAATCTCTTTGTCCAACAGGCAAACAAAAATCATGACATGAGGGCAGGCATCATCAACGCTCCGCACGGCCCGTGGCAGCTTTCCCAAGAAAGTGTTCCAGGAAGGTGTAAATGACCTCGTTGGATTCGGCGTTCGGCTCGTGCAGAGGGCGGTTGGTCATGGCGACCCTGTTCGTCCGGCCCAGCAGGCGGTTCACGGCGATGCAGTGGTTGAGGACGGTCCACCGTTTCGCACCGTCCTCGGAGCCGCCGCTCACCAGAAAGGGCCGTGGTGCCATGAGTGATTGCAGTTCGTGCAGGTCGTGGCCGCCCGCGATCAATTCCTTGTAGGCACCCGTGCGGGGTCGTTCCGGCGAGGGCAGTCCCACGGGACGTTTCGGCGGCGGTGTGTCGCCGAGATACCACGGATCCCAGTAGTTCACACTGGGGCGTGATTCATCGAAGGCAATGCCCGGGTCCGACCAGACACCGCAGGCGAACTTCT
>CAYQCZ010000016.1:0-5669 GCA_964415955.1 uncultured Verrucomicrobiota bacterium
GGGGGATATCCCCTATGGACACAGCGGGATAATCGACCGATGTTGCTGGGTAATACGGCTTGCGAACGCGCGTTCGACATCCGGATGACATGGCATCCGGGAAACGACTCCCAGGTTTCACGTCCATCCCAATGATGAAGAAACAAAAACTGGAACTGTTGGCACAACGATATGCGTCCTCATTGCGCAAACATCTGGAACAGGGGACTGGCTCGGGATTTGGAACGGCCCTGAAACTGGGGCGGGATTCCGTCGCCCTTGGGCTGGCCACGCTGGATCTTGCGCGGATTCATGAGCGGGCAATGGGTCGCCTGAAACCGTTGACCGGCAGGAAGGACATGACCAGGCGGGCCGAGGCATTTTTTACAGAGGCTCTGACTCCCATCGTGGATACGCGGCGCGCCGTGCGGAAGAGCAAGGTCGATTTGAAACGGCTGGACGCGGCACTGGTGAGGCGCACTGCGGAACTCGCCGTCGCCAACCGGCACCTGAAGCGTGGCATCGTCCGGCGCAGGAGCGTGGAGGCCGCCCTGAAGAAGAGCGGCGATCATTACGGCAGGCTGTTGAAAAAATCGCTCGAACTGCAGAAGGGTTTGCGCCAGCTGACCCACCGGGTGCTCGCGGCGCAGGAGGACGAACGCAGGAAGATCAGCCATGAACTCCAGGATGAGATCGCCCAGACCCTGCTGGGCATCAATGTCCGGCTGGTGTCGCTCAAGCAGGAGGCCAGAAACAACACCGCGGGCATGGAGGATGAAATCGCCAGCACCCGGCGGATGGTCGCAACATCGACAAAAACAGTGCGCCGACTGGCGCGTGATTTCGGAGGCAAGTGAAACCAGGACGATCCAAATTATCGCTGCTCTACCAGGCTGCGTTGCGTGCCTATCTGAAGGAGGACGGCAAGGCCGGTTTGGAATCTGCCCGCGGGCTGGGGGGGCAGGCGCTGGCCGCCGGGATGCAGACCCTGGAACTGGCCAAGCTCCATGAAAAAACGCTGGTGACTGAATTGCTGCCGGACTGTGCGTCCGGCAAACGAGCCGGTCTGATCAAGCAGGCCGGAGCCTTTTTTGCGATGGCCATCACCCCCATCGAGAACGAGCACCGCAGCACCCAGCAGGCCACGGCCCACTTGAAGAGATTCATCGAGACCCTGAGCCAGCGCACGGTCAAGCTGGCCGCCTCCAATCTGGAATTGAGCCTGGAGATTGCCCAGCGCAAGTCGGCGGAGGCGGCGCTCAAAAAGAGCGAACGCCATTACTCCAGGCTGCTGGAGCAATCGGAAAGCCTGCAGGAGCAGTTGCGGCAGCTTTCCCGCCAGATTCTTTCGGCCCAGGAGGAGGAACGCAAAAAGATCAGCCGCGAACTGCATGATGTCATCGCCCAGACACTGACGGGCATCAATGTGCGCCTGGCAACCCTCAAGAGGGAGGCGGCCCATAACGTCGCGGGGCTGGAGCGCAACATCGACCGCACACGGCGGCTGGTGGAAAAATCCGTGCATATCGTGCACCAGTTTGCGCGGGAACTCCGCCCTGCCGTGCTGGACGATCTCGGACTGATACCCGCCCTGCAGACCTGCTTGAAAAGCTTCTCCGAGCGCTCCGGCATCCGCTCCCGGTTTACTGCCTGTCCGGAAGTGGAGAAGCTGGACATCTCCAAACGCACGGCCCTGTTCCGCGTGGCCCAGGAGGCGATCCTCAATGTCGGCCGGCATGCGAAGGCGCGGCGGGTTCATGTGACGATCCAATCCCGGGATGGGGGCATCAGCCTGAGCATCAAGGACAACGGCAGGGGGTTCCTGGCGGACAGGGTGTGGCGCACCCGCAGGCAGAGGCGGCTGGGATTGCTCGGCATGCGTGAACGAATGGAAATGATTGGCGGCACCTTCACCATTGTTTCCAGCCCCGGCAAGGGTGCTACAGTGGAAGCATGGATTCCGCCCGCGAAAGAAGTGGGAAGAAATGCCAGTCCGGCTGTTCCCGAGCCCAAGCGATGAAAGCCTGAATGATGAAACGCATCACCGTCCTGCTGGCGGACGATCACCAGATGGTCCGGGAGGGCTTTCAATCCCTGTTGAAGCACGAGCCGGACATCGAGGTGGTCGGTGAAGCGGAGAACGGCCGCCTGGCCGTCGCGCTGGTCAAAAAGCTGCGGCCCGACATCGTGGTGATGGACATTGCCATGCCATTGCTCAACGGGATGGAAGCGGCCCGTCAGATATGCAAGGACTGTCCCGACTCCCGGGTGCTGATTCTCTCGGCGCACAGTGATGACGCCTACGTGGAGCAGGCGGTCGCACTGGGCGGCGCAGGATTCCTGCTCAAGCAAACCTCCTCCCATGAGCTGGCCACGGCCATTCGCGCGATCCACAAGGGTAAAACCCATTTCTGCCCGGTCATCGCCAGGCGTCTGCGCCACCGCAACCAAAAGTCACTGGATCGCAATGGACAGTTCAAGAGGAAGAGCAACCGCCTGAGTTCACGGGAGGTGGAAGTGTTGCAGCTCATTGCCGAAGGCAAGCCCAACAAGCAGGTCGCCGCCGAGCTGGGGGTGAGCTTCAAGACCGTGGACAAACACCGCCAGCATCTCATGGGCAAGCTCGACATCCATGACGTCGCCGGGCTTACCCGCTACGCCGTGGCCGAGGGCATCATCGAGAACCCCGTGCGTGAAGTGGCAGTATGAGTCCGGCCCTGCGTTCCTTCTCTCACGCATCTGAAGAAAACGCCGCGACGATGCCGGCACTCCATCGGGGATTTCCCCCACGGTGAAAGCCGCATGGCACCCTTGTGGTTGCGATCAGTAAAGTTGGAGCATGCATGCACGGCAGAAGTCCCCTCCAAGAGAGAATGCGGCGAAGGAACCTGCCCAATGCCTGACGAAGTCCCCCATCCGCATTCTCGTCGTCGATGACGACGAGGTCATTCGTCGCATCAACGCGCTGGTGCTTCGCCGTTTCGGGTTTCAAACCGAGACCGCCGAAGATGGCGAGGCCGCATGGGAGGCGCTTCAAGCCAATGGCTTTGACCTTTTGGTCACGGACCACAACATGCCCAGGCTGACCGGCGTCGATCTGGTAAGGAAGGTGCGTGGGGCACGTCTGAAACTCCCTGTCATCCTGGCGTCGAGGGCACTGCCCACGGAAGAAGTGCAGAAGGACGCGGGGTTGCAACCCATGCTCACGCTCGCCAAGCCGTTCTCCGGTTTTCAGTTGTTGCACGCCGTGAACGAACTCATCCCGCAGCCAGCCCTCCCGGTGCATGCGTGTGCCGATGTCGCAGCGGGTTCGCCCCCAGGCCACCCCATGTCGGGATGAAATCGCTCACCATGGCACCGGATGACCATGGCGGGACAGGCAAAGGCGCTTCGGCAATCCCGCATGCGTCTGCCCGCCGGTGTCTCCCCATTTTCAACGCGGGGCAGTCATTGCTGCCGGGCATGTCTTTCCGCAAACGATTTCTTCAGCGGAGCCGGTGCGCAGCATTCTGCGTTGCCATGCGAGGCTTCTCTGAAGGGAAGGTTCGGCAACCCCAGGCCCTGTCACATTCATTTGTGTGCAGTGACATGCGCTGTTGATTGCCGGATCGCGCCCTGTGTTCGCCTCAAAACGTGCACAGGGTGCATCAATCTTTGCAGCGTTCTCCCGGAAAAATTCAGACGCAGTCCCCATCGGGTGAATCCCCCATGGCAGCGGGCAGCCTGAAAGCGTATTGTCGTTCCATGGGAGCCCGGCAACAGACATCGGCCCGGTCATTTGGGAGTCTCCTCCTGCATGAAATGGCCGAACGGATCATGCTTCACCGACCTGCGGCGGTCAGCGGCATCGTGGAGCATCTGCGCCGCAACTCTCATTTGGCAACCGAACCCGTGCCACGTTCCTCCGAGGTGGCTTCGCGTGCATTCGAAGCCTCTCGCATCGGCACCCGTGCGTCATTGCCGAAACAGTCCTGTGGGCCCTGAAATGCTCAGGGCCACAGGGCAACCCCCGTCTTCTACCAGTTCACTGCCGTGGACCGCGCGTCTTCAACTCACGCAAGGCACCGGGGTGAACGTGACATCGCGCTGCTTCCTGAAAGGGTCATTCTCGAACCTGATGCCATTCTCCTTAGCCGGTCTGAAAATGGCAAAGGGTGCTGCGGCGAGGGGATTTTGTCTGTGGCCAAGGAGGTGAGTTCTGTGCATCCCCGCGGTTTGCCGGCCTGACGCATTGGAGGAGTCTTGTTTTGTCGGCAAGCTGGAACTGGATCTGCCCATTCACAGCGATCTCTCGGATCCTCTGCAACCCCCGCAGGATTTTGTTCGAACAACCGCTGGTCCGATTGACGGACGCGCCGGACCACCCCTGATCTCATGAAAGCCAGCGTCATTTCCCATGGGGGATTCCCCCCCCTATGCGATGCCAGGTGATTCTGAATAATTGCACAACATGAGACCAACCCATTTCTGCACGGTGGAGATTCAGCATGCGCAAGCTCGTCGTCCGGCGAGCCCATCCAAAGCAACTGCACGACTTTTGACTTCGCTGTTGCTGGCTCTTGTCATCCCCCATCAGCTTGGTGCTGCGGGGCCGGCACCTGTCAATCTGGGAACCACCAAAGATTTTGTGATTCTGGCCGGGGCCGCAATCACCTCGACTGGCGGGGGCACCATCAACGGGAACGTCGGTGCCAGCCCGATTGCGGGGTCGGCAATCGGCCTGACCTGCGCCCAGGTGAACGGAACCATTTTTGCTGTTGATGCCAGCGGGCCTCCCTGTGCGGTGATTGATTCAGCTTTTCTGACCACGGCCAAAGGTGATTTGACCATCGCCTACAACGATGCCGCCGGACGAACCCCCATACCATCGGGCCCCAATCTGAACCCCGGGTTGATTCCCGGCTCCGGGAACATCGGCGGGATGAACCTCGCTCCCGGCCTCTACAAATTCACCACCACGGCATTAATCACGGGAGCGGACGTCACCCTCACGGGTGCCGCCGATGATGTGTGGATCTTCCAGTGCGCGCAGGACCTTCTACTGGGCAGCGGCATCAAGGTAATCCTGGCCGGAGGCGCTCAGGCGAAGAATGTATTCTGGCAGGTGGGCACTTCGGCGGTGCTGGGCACGTCCTCCGTCTTCAAAGGGACCATTCTGGCGGACCAGGCCATCACGATGCAAACCAGCAGCACCATGGAAGGTCGCGCCCTGGCGTTTAGCGCCGGGGTTACTTTCAACGGCACGGGGGCAACAGTGGCCAAGGCCCCCGAGATCGCGGTCCAGCAGCCCGTGGGTGTGGACATCGCCGATGGCGGTGCCAGGGATTTCGGCACCGTGCTCGTCGGCAGCACCCGTGACACGGTCTTCACCGTCACCAACTCCGGCGATGCCAGCCTCACACTCACCCTGCCCATCACCTTCAGCGGTGTGGATGCAGCCCAGTTCACCGTGACCGTCCCGCCCAGCACTCCCGTGCTCCCGGGCGGTGTCACCACTTTCACCGTGCGTTTTGCACCGGTCAGCGCCGGGACAAAGGTGGCCGCCCTCCAGCTGGCCAGCAATGACGGTGATGAGAACCCCTTTGACATCAACCTCACGGGCTTGGGGTCTGCGGTGCCTGTTCCCGAGATCGCAGTCCAGCAGCCCGTGGGTGTGGACATCGCCGATGGCGGTGCCAGGGATTTCGGCA
>CAYQCZ010000016.1:5769-20361 GCA_964415955.1 uncultured Verrucomicrobiota bacterium
CAGCTGGCCAGCAATGACGGTGATGAGAACCCCTTTGACATCAACCTCACGGGCTCGGGGACGGGGGCCGTCATCGTCTCCGCCTCAGCCATCACGTTGAATCTCCAGACCAGCTTGTTCGAGCAGACCGTCCGGGTAAATAACAGCAGCCTTCTCACAATACCCGCTTTGAGGGTGCTCATTCAGGGACTGCCGGTGGATGTCAAGGTTCTCAATGCAAGCGGCATGAAAAGCGTCAGCGTCCCGTTCGTGCAGCACAATTTTCCCGTTCCTGCCTCGGCGAATATTGATTTTCTGATCGAGTATTATCGCCCCAGCCGCGTGCCATTCGCCTCGCCCGCCTTCGAGGTGGAGGAGACTCCGGCTGCTCCCAATACCGCCAACGGCACGATCCTCCAGATCGATCCTCAACGGGCTCCGATGCAGGGCGGACGGTTCCTGATTGAATTCCCCGTCATCCCGGGAGGCAGGTATGCGGTTCAATACAGCAGCGATCTCATGGTTTGGAAAACCGCAAACCCGATCCTTCTGCCCACCGACAACCGGGTGCAGTGGTATGACGATGGCCCTCCCAAAACGGAAAGCATTCCATCCAACCTCGGCAGCCGTTTCTACCGGGTCATCCAACTGCCCTGACACAGCACAACCAGCCACCACAATCTTTATGAAACGATTCCTTCTTTCTGCCACACTGATGCTCGCCGCCGTCCACCCGCTGGCCCTGACCGGCGCGGATGCCCCCGGGAGTCTCAACCGACTGAGTTTCGGTGCGCGCTTTGGCATCAACTTCAAGGCCGACTTCAACTCCAGCGCGGCCTTCAAAACCCCGGGCGTCAATCCAGGCCTGGCGGTTGGTGGAGTGGATCATTTTTACGATGACGGTTACGTGCGCGTGGACACCAGCGGAAATCTGGGTGGTCTGACCACGTTCTGGGGCTTCCAAAATGCCTCTCAAGTCGTGGCCGGTTCCATGGAATATCACGCCATCCACTCGGGCGGCTCTGCTTCGGTCAGCGACGATCCGCAGTTCGGTGGCGAACTCATTTACCAACGGATCATCGGGTCGCTTCCCGCTTCGAAGACGGGGCATTGGGGCATTGAATCCGGCTTTGGCTACACACAAATCGATCTGCGCAACAGATTGTCGGGAACTGTGCCGGTCACCACGGACACCTTCCCGCTCAACGGGGTGCTGCCGCCGGCCGCCCCCTACAACGGCACGTTCCTTGGACCCGGCGCCCTCCTGGGCGACGTGCCCGTGCGCACCACGACCCAGGCCGCCCAGTCGGGCCAGCACAAATTGAGCGGCGACATGTTCAGCATCCGGCTGGGACCGTTTGCCGAATGGGACCTCACGGATCGGTTGAGTCTGGCGGCCAGCGTGGGTGTCACACTGGCCCCGACGACCATCGATTACGACTTTTCAGAAACTTCCACCCTGGCCAGCGGTGCCAGCTTTGGGGCGGCCGGTCATTCATCGAAGTCCAAACTGCTTTGGGGGCCCTACGTGAGCGCCATGCTTCGTTATGAACTCGGGGCAAACTGGGGAATCTATATCGGAGGACAATTCCAGAACCTTACAAGGTTGGGCCAATCCATTGGCAGCCGCACGGGACGCTTTGATCCCGGCACCACAGTGTTTGTCACCTCGGGGGTAACATGGCGGTTCTAACCCGACTCCCGCTGCTGGAGCGAGGTTTTGACTGTTTGCGCGGGATCAACGGTGTGCATGGCGCGATTTGAAGTGTCCACACACCCGGGTGAATGTAACCGACGAAGGCATGCAGCCGCCTAGAAGTAACGCACGAAGGACTTGTTCTTGAGGCGGTCCACGTATTTCTTCTGCAGGCGGGCGCGCTCATCGGCCATCAGCGTCTTTTCGATGGCATCGCGCACTTCGGGCAGTGCTTTCACACCGGCGGATTTCCTGTCCTCCACGAGCATGAGGTAACAGGCGTCGGGCGTGACAATCACGCCGCTGCGTTCGCCGGGCTTGAGGGTGAAGGCGACTTCGGCCAGTTCCTTGCGCAGGACGGTGCGCTCCACCCAGCCCCAGTCGCCGCCTTCGCCGCGCTGCGAGCCTTCGGAATACACACCGGCCATTTCGGCGAAGGAGACGCCTTCCTCAAGCTTCAGGAGAATCTCCCGTGCGAGCCGCTGGGCGGCGCCCTCCGGCGCTCCGGGGGGCTGGTTGAGCACGATCATGCGCAGCTTCACCATTTCCTCCTGTTGAAACTCGTCCTTGTGCCCGTTGTAGTAGGTTTCGATCTTGAACGGGGAGATGATGAGGGACTGGGAGATGTTCTTGGCGCGGAGGGCGTCCACGATGATCTGTTCGCGGATTTGTTTGCGGTAGCTCTCGTAGGTCATGCCCTGGGCCTGGAGGGTCTTGGTGAGCCGCAGGCGGTCGCCGTAACGCTCGCGGATGCGGTCCTGGATGGTGTCCTCGATGGCGGTTTCGGGAAGGTTGTAACCGGAGACCTTGAAGTCGTGCAGGATGAGCTTGCGTTCGACGAGCTGGTCGAGGGCATCGCGCTGGGCCTCGAGGAGTTTCTGGTTGAGCAGCTCGGGCTGGCGGGAGTATTGGCGCATGAGCAGGTCGATGGCCGGCGCCATCAGGTCCTCCATGTCCTGGCGGGTGATGATGGCGTCATTCACGATGGCCACGATGCCGTTGACGAGCTGGGGTTGTGCGTGTGTCTGTGCGGCAAACCCAAGCCAGAGCAGCAGCAGTGTTGGTAGGATGTTTCTCATGACCAATGGCGCGGGATGTTAGGTGAACGGCTCAAGCAGGGTCAAGCTGCGCAGGTGCTGGTGTCCTTGCCGGTATCATTCAAGGCCGAGCACGCGACGGCCCTCCGCGGTGATCATGGACTGGTGCCATGGTGGATCCCACACGATGTCCACGCTGGCATCCTCCACCTTGGGCAGATCGAGCAGTTTCATCTGGGCATCACGCGCAATGACCGGTCCCATGCCGCAGCCGGGGGCGGTGAGCGTCATTTTTACAAACACCTTGGAATTGCCGCTGGGCAGGGCCTCGATGCCGAGGTCATACACCAGTCCCAGATCGACGATGTTCACGGGAATCTCCGGGTCGTAACAGGTCTTGAGCGTGTCCCAGACCATCTGTTCGCTGAGGTTTTGAGCCGCAGTGGCGGGGGTGCCTTCCTTTTCCACCTCGCGACCGAGGGCATCGGCGTCCTTCGCATCGATGCGGAACAATCCGCCCTGGGCCTGCACGGTGAAGGTGCCGCCGAGCGTCTGGGTGACATACACCTCGGTGCCCGCCGGCAGCGACGCGGCCTGGCCGGATGGGATTTGCACCGCCGCACAATCGCGCTTGAGCACCACGGAATTCGAATCGTTCATGGGCGGATTATAGCCAGCAGGCTGACTGCCGGAAGCCGTTTCACGACTCCTTTTCGCCTTTAACCCCCACCCAGTTGTAAACCCGGCGGACGGTTCCCAGCGGCACCCGGGCCCAGGCGCGTTCATGGAAGTAATACAGCAGCACCTTGGTGATCACTTCCGTGCCAGCGATGCTGCCTGAGAGCTTGGCCACATGCATGGTGTCCGTGTCCTGTCCGCCCACGAAGTGCATGACCACAAAGCTGACGACGAAGGTGTCCAGTGTGCCGATGATGCGCCAGCTGATCGCCTTGAACACACTGCGCAGACGGGAATCCATCATGACCTTGCGGTCGGTTTCGGGGCAATTGACAGGCGCATTCACGATGGCGGCAGAAACTAGGGATAAACTTGACTAAGTCAATCGGAATTTGGAACCTGTGGGCGAACTGGCTGATTGCCTAATACCAACCATATTGTGATCAACAGGTTGCGTCGAACGCCCCGATCATCATGAAGCTTTCACTCCGCGGAGAATATGCCCTGCGCGCCCTTCAGGTGCTGGCCCTGAAACACGGTGAGGGCGTGGTGTCCGTCCAGCAACTTTCCTCCGAGCAGAACATTCCCAAGCGCTTTCTGGAGCAAATCCTCAATGATCTTCGGTCGGCGGGGATAGTCGAAAGCCGGCGCGGTGTGTCCGGCGGTTACCAGCTCAGGCTGCCACCGGGGGAGATATCACTGGCGAAGGTCATCCGTCAGGTCGATGGCGCGCTGGCACCGATCAGTTGTGTGAGCGAGCAGTTCTATGAACCCTGTTCCTGCCCGGATGAATCCCGTTGCGCCCTCCGCAGCGTGATGGGCGAGGTGCGCACGGCCATCGTCGGCATCATGGACCGCGTGACACTTGCCGATCTTGCGAGTCGCGCACGGCAGCTTCAATCCGCCGGCCGGGATGCCGGGGACTACGCCATCTGATAGCGACCAGCGCGCGGAGCCGCTCACAGCTCCGGCACAAACCGGTCCGCGGGTGTGAACAAGGCGGGGTCGAATGCAACACCGACGCCAAACGGCGCGCGGTTCACACTTCCCAGGGCCAGCAGCCCCTGGCGGATGCTCAGCGTGGGCCAGCCGCCGGGCGCGGCGTGATAAAGATCGCCGTGCGCGTCCAGTGTCTGCCGTTGCACGGAGGCCGGGAACTGTGACAGGCCGGCATTGTAATGGTGCCCGTTGCGCTCGACGCTTTCGATGCCCAGCGCGGCGCACACGGCCAGGTCCTGGAGCAACGCCACCGGTCCCATGTTGCAAAGATCCTCCCCGCTCATGAGGAAACGCCTGCCGGTGTTCCGACGCTGCCGCGCCACGAACAGGCAGCGGTTGGCCAGTCCCTTGAACACGCCCTTGCAGTTCTTGTGACTGGTGCCGTCGTAGCCCAGCTCCACCGCCTGCCGCGCACTTTCCACCGTGCCGTCCGATTCATCGATGATCACCGGAGGCCTGTCCATCCAACGGTCGAAATCCTGCCGCACCCCCTCGTCCAGCGCATGCCGGCGGTGCAACGGCTGCTCGATGAACAACAGGCGGTTGAGGAAGGATCGCAGGCCGTCCTGATGGGAAAGGAGCTCCCAGAACTGGTGGAAATCCGCCAGTGACTTGAACTGCTCGTTGCCATCAATGGTGAATGCGTAATCCTGCGGCGCATACTGCTCGATGATCGCGGCGATGCGTTTCAGCCGTTCGACATCGGCATCCACCTGGCCGCCCACCTTCAATTTGAAGTGCTTCAAACCGTAGGCGCGGATGCAGGCCTCCAGTGACTGGGGCAGCGAGTCGTCCAGCCGCTCACCTTCCGGAATGTCGCCATCGGCCAGCGGATCCGCCAGCCCCACCGTGTGGCGCGCCATCACACGGGGCAATGGCTTGGACGGCAGAAGGTCACCGGGCTGCTGTCCGCGCAGCTCCGGATGCAACGAGCCCAGATCGACACCCAGTGCGTTGGAGCGCACGGCTTCATGAAATGGTTTGCCGGCATGGCGGCAGCAGGCCTCGATCAACGCGCGTTCCACCAGCGATGTGCCGAAATGCGCGAGCAGGGGCGGGTGTTGTCTGCCGGCGGTGGACCGGCCCTGCGCCTCATAAAGCTGCCGCCAGAGACTGAATGCGGAACCGTCCTCCATGCCGGACACCAGACCGCACGCGGACTGGATCACGCCCAGCATGTCCTGAATCTCCTCCAGCACGGGCTTCTGCGGATCCTTGGTGAACCACTTGGGCGGCAGCAGGTCGGAGGAAACGCCGCTGACGGCCGCTCCATCGATCAATGCATTCACACGCACAAATGCCATGGGCATGCGTGTCATGGTGGCGATGCCGTATTTGAACGGCATGCGCGTGCGGAGGTTGATCAGGTGGACATCCGCGTTGTGGATTTTGACGGGCATGATCAGACGGGGAAGATCATGAGTCGAAAGGTGTCATGTTTCCCGCAGCGCGCAGGTGCTCCTTGATCAAGGGCTCATCGACAAATGCGCCCTCGGCATGGACGGCGCAGCGTTGGATGACATTGCGCAGTTCGCGCACATTGCCCGGCCAGTCGTGCTTTTCCAGCCGCTTGATGGCCTTGGGAGTCAGCTCCATTTCCACCAAACCGTTGGCGGCGCAGAACTGCGTCAGTAAAAACGCGGCGATCTCCCCGATGTCCTCCTTGTGTTCGCGCAACGGCGGCACGTGCAGGGCCATCACATTCAGCCGGTAGAACAAATCCTCCCGGAACGTCCGGCGGCGCACCATCTCCTCGAGGTTGCGGTGGCTGGCGGCGATGATCCGCACATCCACCGTCACGGGCCTCTCGCTGCCCACCTTCTCGACCTCGCCCAGTTCAATGGCCCGCAGCAGCTTGGACTGCATGGTCAGCGGCATTTCGCCGATCTCATCGAGAAACAACGTGCCGCCGTGGGCCTGCTCGAACTTGCCCCGGTGCGAGGAGCGTGCGTCGGTGAATGCGCCGCGCACGTGGCCGAACAACTCGCTCTCGATCAGCCCCTCGGGAACGGCCGCGCAGTTCAGCTTCACAAAAAGTCCGCCGTGCCGCGGGCTCTGCTGGTGGATGAAGTGCGCGACCACCTCCTTCCCGCTGCCGGTCTCGCCGAGCAGGGACACGGTGATGCTGGTGCGCGCGGCCTTGAGGGCGCTTTTGCGGAGGGCTTCCATGGCCTTGCTGGCGCCCAGCAGGCGCGGTTGCACGCAATGCTTCTTGAGGATGTCGTTTTCCGACTGGAGCGCGGCCATGTGGCGCACGCGCTGGAGCGCCTGCACCCAGATCTGGGCAATGGTCTGCAACAGCACCCGGTCGTCCTTGGTGAACTCGTTCCAGCCCGCCGGGCGAAACAACACGATGAACTGCGCATCGGCGTCGGCGGCCTGCACGCGCCGGAGCGGGGCCAGGAGCAAATTGAAGTCCGCGAGTGCGGGCTGGTTTTTTCGCAGGACGGCGCCTTCGATGACGCTCGCCTCGGCCAGACCTTTGACCGAGGAATACTGCGCCACAAGATAGGGCACCAGCTTGATGTCCGGCCCGGCGGCATCTTCGGAAAGCCACTTCAACAGCCCTTGGCGGGGATCATAAAGATGCACTTCGGTGGCATCGAAGGCCTCAAGGAGCAGATGCAGGCACTTGTCGGCAAAGGCATTCTCGTCCAGATCCTCGGCCAGCCATGCGCAGACATGATAAAGGGTGGCGAGGCTGCGTTTGGAACCCGGCGGTGACAACGGCATCCTGTGCCTGCGGGTGGGTTCCAAGGCGCTGTTCCCGTCCGTATCCACCGGTCTGAGGGCCGTGACTTCACCGGCCCCGGCGGCCACCAGAAAACTCAGGCTGCCGATTTCCAGGGTGTCCCCATGTTCGAGCACCGCCTCGCTGCGGGGCACGCCATTCACACGCAGCCCGTTGCGGCTGCCCAGATCACGCACACGCAGGGGGCCGTCCTCAAAATCCAGTTCGGCATGCCGCCTCGAGATGGATTGATCCTTGAAGGGCAGGTCACAGTCAGGATCCCGCCCCACTACGCATACCGGCTTGGGCAGCGACAGGCGCTCCTGCGCCCTGCCATCCTTGAGACACACCAGGCTCCAAAGTTGCGGAAGTCGTCCTGACACGGGCTTCATCATAAATCCGCCTCTCAGAGCAAAGGCAAGTATGGACCGTGAAAAAGCGCGGACACACGCGTCAAATGCAGGGTCAAACAGAGCATCGCCATGAGGCGCGCCAGCGATGCCAGGCTGAACGTCGAGCGACACGTCTGTGGCATGATTGTTGCCGGGGAAAGCACCCGCCGTCGTCCAGGCCCGGCGGCATCCCGGCCTGAATGCGTCACGGAATCGACAGCCGGATGATGTCCGGGGATGCCGGGGGCAGCGGCAGGTTTGAAGGTCCCACGAAGCCACGGCCGGGTGCCGGGTTTGCGGACGGTGCCTGCGCTGTTTGCGGCGGTGGATTTGTCCGGACGGCGCTGTTGGTGGTGTTGGTCCGGGCCGGTGGGATGACTGCCTGGGCCAGGTTGGTGGACGTCAGGTTTGTGGCGGGTGCATTGGTGATGGCCGGAGCGGGAACGGGATTGGCCGGCGCAGCCGGTGGTGTTTGCATGGAGGGTGGGACGTTCACCACGGGAACCGGTGGCACTGTCACCACCGGCGTGGCGGGCGGCACAGCCACCACGGTCGATGGCGTGGAGGGCATGTTGCGAACCAGCACGTTGTTGTCGCGTGATGCTGCCGGAGGTCGTGCCTGCTGTGGCGCGGGTGCGGGCACCGGGACAGGCACCGGGACGGGTTTGACCACCACCTCCCTCTGAACTTGCGGTGGTGGCGGCGGTTTCGGTGGAACGGCCATGGCCGGCAACTCGGGCGGAGGCGCCGGTGGTGGCACTGCTTTCAAGGCTTCAAGCTGCGCCAATGCAAGCTCTCTCTGCCATCGGGCGTCCGTTCCGGCGGCCTCCTCTTTGACGCCATAAATCCAGCCCGGCAGATAATGCGCCGTGAGCAGCATGGCAACCGCCACGGGCAGCAGCAGGCACAGCATGCGCAGCGTGCGGCGGAGGGCTTGGGCGATTTCCGGGTTCATGTCGGTTGACTCGTTCAGGTGTGCCTTCAGTGCCGTTTCAACTGGCGCTGCACTGCCTGCTGCAGTTTTTCGTCGCTCAACGTCTCGGCATGGCCGTCGGCAAACAGCACGTTGCCATTCTCCATGTGGATGTCATGCGTCCAGCCTGCGACCGTGTTGCTGGAGAGCACGGCCGCACCGGTCACGGTGGGCTGGCGGTTGGTGATGTTTCTGTCGCCCCCGAGCATGTGCAGGGATTCGCCGGGACGGGCATCCACGCCGACGAAGTAACTCAGGTTTGAACTGCGCAGCGAGGCCCAGTTGGTCGAGAAACGCTGGCGGTCCGACGGGCAGATCAGGATGGAAGGCGTCACCAGCAGGTTCGACATCACCTGGTAATGCCGGTAGGTGTAGGCGCTGCCGTAGGGCACCGCCTCCATCGACCCGCCCTGGCGTCCGGGCACCTGCATGGGGTAACGGTTCTCATGCTCCCCGGCGAACGTCCGGTAGGCCAGGCCGATCTGGTGCAGGTTGTTGATGCACTTGATGCGCATGGCCTTGGTCTTCGCCTTGGCAAGCACCGGCAGAAGCATCGATGCCAGAACCGCGATCAACACGATCACCACCAGCAGTTCAATCAGGCTGAAGGCGGACGGACACCTGGATATGAAAGGGCGCGACGTCATGGCTTCCTGAAACCGTAAAGCATGGCCGGTGCCACTGCGTAACCCCTTGAAAACGCACCTCTGACGTTCGAAAACTGCGCCTTCGCCACTCAACTGGCGGGATTTTCCCGCATTCCCACGACGACCATGAGGCGCGGCCCTGCAATCACTCTGCCAACAGGCGCAGCCGGAAAAATCTGGAAGTGCCGGTGATGGGCACAGTGACTTGAAGGGTGTCACCCATGGGAACCGGGCCGACTCCGACACCCGACCATGAGGGACTGGTGAGATTGGCTGTTTGTTCCAGAATGTAGCCGGTTTCTGAAGCGGGCCACGACAACACAGCATTTGCTCCTGATCGTGTCAGACTGAGTGCGGGAGCGCCGGGTGTCTGGAGGACAACGAACATCGACAGATCACCGCCCTCGAGCGTAAAGGCGCCTCCCGAAGATACACCTGCACCGATGGCACCCATGCTGCCGGTCAATGTGAAATTGCCGCCACTGCTTGTGCCGCCACCGGCGCCGATGCCGAGGTGTTCAATCTGAAACGGCTGCGCAAGCAGGCAGTGCGCATGAAAGCAACCCGCAAGGCAGGCCGCCAATAACCAGCGCAAAACACGTGTGTTCATAACTGTTCCCCAAACATGCCTATTCCAGCCCGGACTGTTTCTGGAAGAGATAAACCGTGCGCAAGGGTGTAAAGCGATAATTGGACAGACGCCCCATGACATCAGATGCGTTATCCTGGAATTTGCCGAGCACAAGCGCCTCTCCATTGACCCACACAGACCGGTGGCTCTCATTACCGACGATATCCGCTACAGGCAGAGGCGTTGTGTCCGTAAACGTCCTCCATGCATCCGTCTCCGGGTTGTAAAGCGACACATGAATCCGCTTGTCCGGGTTCGGAGAATCAGTCCCATACAGCACGCCGACTTCCGCGCCCGTCCAGAAGCTGGCCAGCAGAACAATCCCCATCCCTGAATACTGCGGGGTGCCGGTCTGCGAGGTTTTTCTCCATGAGTCGGTGGTGGGATTGTAGAGGAAGAAAACTGGCTGGAATGAAGCGGTGTTGGTCCTGCCTTCCACAAACAACTCTGTGCCGGTCCACATCGGACGCAACCGTGCGCCGGGCCCATCAGGAAGCAAGGGGCCGCCCGAGGAACTCATGGGTTCCCACGACGAGGTGCTGACATTGAATCGCGCGCCGACCATGCCAAACTCTGAGAACTGGTGTTGCGTGTAAATAATCACCCTCGAATCTGCAGCCGCCACGAGAGGCTTTCGTGTCAGGTCAATCCCCTCGATGTATCCAGCGGAAGGCTTCGTCCATGCCCCAGTGTCCGGGTCGTAAATCCCAACTCTCAACGATTCCTCCCCATCAAAGAACTCCGGCTGCCCCAGGACGAACAGCTTGCCATTCACCGTGTGATAATGTGTTCCAAAGCTTCCCGCGAACGAAGCGATCCGTCCAAAGCCATTGGTGGAAATCATGCTCCATGTTCCGGAAGTGATGTTGTAACGCCAACCAAACGCGTCCTCCTGTCCGTAAAACGTGTTCACATGGCCAAAGGCAAAAACGTCGGTGGCTGATGAGATCAGGCTGACACCACTCCCGGCACTCATGAACTGAGGTCCGTTGTTGGTGTTGGCCTTGGTCCAGAGTCCGGTGGAGGGATTGAACTTCGCGGGCAGATAGCCCATGGCATCCCCGTATCCGAAAGCTTCCGAGTCCATGAACGAATTGAACTGCCCAAGACAAAACCATTCCGAGCCCGTCCATGCGGCGCTGAACTGCATGAACTTCGGAGCAGCAGACAATTCCGGAACCCTGTTCCATCCACCTAATTCAGTGAACAATCCGGGAACCTGGGTGTAACCATTTTCCATCAACCCAGCTGCGTCCTCTGCGAACGCGCCAAGGATGCTTCCTGTCGGCGTTGCGCCTCCCACGGACACACCAGGCGCCAGTTTGTCCGCCGTGATGCTTCCACTGGCGATCTGTGCCGAACCAATCGCTCCTCCCGGCACGGCATTGGCGATCAATGCGCGTTGAGCGTAGGGCGTGGTCAACACCGGCTGTCGTGGATTCAATGGCGTGAACGTTCCCGTGCTGGCACCGTTGCGCACCGCCACCTCCAGCCACCGTGGCCCGCCTGTGAACACTGCGCCGCCAAAGTCCGGATACAGCGTGAACACCCCGCCAGTCACGGTCACATCCTCGAAGCTCAGGGTGGAACCCACCTGGTTGCCGGCAGTCAGGCTGTCATGCACGGACAACTGGAAGTCGTAAGTCCCGTTGGCCGGAGTCGCACCATCGGAAAGCTTGCCCTGATAGGAAAAGGCGGTTCCCTGGGCGTGGGCGATGATCCATGGCGACTGGAGCAGCACGAGAAGCGCAGGCAGCAGCGTGCGTGAAATGAAAAGCGGGTTCATGGTGAATTCAAATGATCCGGGCGTGCCGTGTCTGTTGCAGGAAAACGTCTCCGCCGGGTTAATGGACGTGATTAGCTTGGCTGGTGTTTCCTGAGTCAAGGCAACAAATGCACCTTTCGTGCATCTCCGGGTTGTTGTTGTCCGGGGGGACAAGCCCGGACGTGTGTCTCCATCTCCGCATTTGACCCCTCCAGACCCATTGCCTATGGTGCGCCCCTCTTTTTTGACTGATTATGCACGTTCTAGTTTGCGATCCGATTTCTCCCAGAGGCATCGACCTGTTCCGCCAGCGGCCGGAGTTCAAGGTGACCGTCCTTGAGAAGCGGCTGTCCGAGGCTGAATTGATCCCGATCGTCAACGATGTCCACGCCATGGTGGTCCGTTCAGAAACCAAGGTCACCAGGGCCGTCCTGGAAGCCGCCCCGAACCTCAAGGTCGTGGGCCGCGCCGGCGTGGGCGTGGACAATGTCGATGTCGATGCCGCCACCGCGCGCGGCGTGGTGGTCATGAACACACCCGCCGGAAACACCATCACCACCGCGGAGCTGGCCTTTTTCATGCTCGGCGCGCTGGCCCGCAGGATTCCCGCCGCCCACGGCACCATGGTCGCGGGCAAATGGGACCGGAAACAGTTCCAAGGCACGGAAGTCCTCGGCAAGACGCTGGGCGTGCTGGGCATGGGCCGCATCGGCGGAGAGGTCGCCAAACGCGCCCAGGCGTTCGGCATGAGGGTGGTCGCCTACGATCCCTTCCTCACCGAAGCCCGCGCCAAGTCCCTCGGTGTCGAGATGGCCGCCGAGGTGGACACGGTGTATCGGGTGGCGGACTTCATCACGGTGCACATGCCGGTGACGGATCAGACCCGCAACATGCTGGACGCCGACGCCTTCGCGAAGATGAAGCCGGGCGTGCGCATCGTGAATTGTGCCCGCGGCGAGATCATCAGCGAAAGCGATCTTCTCGCCGCCCTCGACTCCGGCAAGGTCGCCGGCGCCGCGCTGGATGTCTTCGTGGAGGAACCCCTGGCGGCGGATCATCCCCTCCGAAAACATCCCGCCGTGGTGTTGACGCCGCACCTGGGTGCCAGCACGAAGGAAGCCCAGGAAAAGTGCGGCATTGAAGTGGCCGAAGTGCTGACCGGCTACCTGCTCACCGGTGAAGTGCGCAATGCGGTCAACCTGCCGTTCCTCGATGCCCGCACCTACGAACAGGTGAAGCCCTACCTCACCCTTGGCGAGAAGCTGGGACGCCTGCTCAGCCAGCTCACCACCACGCAGCCGGACCGGCTCCACATCACCTACGGCGGCAAGGCCCGCGAACTGCCCAACATCGACCCCATCACCCGCTCCATCGTGCTGGGATTTCTCACAGGCAGCGACATCAAGGACGTCAACAACGTCAATGTCCGCAGCGCCGCCGCCGCCATCGGCATCACGGTTGAGGAAAAGCGCTCCGACGAGCCGGTCACCTTCAACGAGTGGCTGCACGTGCAGGTGTTCAATGGTGATCAGAAGATCGTCTCCGCCGGTGGCACTTTCTTCGGCTCGCCCAACAACCCGCGCATCGTCCGCCTGTTCAGCCAGAGCGTCGAGATGGTGCCCGAGGGCGTCATCTTCCTCATGACCAACAAGGACCGCCCCGGCATCGTCGGCCACATCGGCATGCTCATGGGCCGTCATGGCGTGAACATCGCCAACATGACCCTGAGCCGCGACCAGGCCGGCGGCAAGGCCCTCACCGTTCTCAACCTCGACAGCATCCCCCCGAAGGAACTGCTCGAGGAACTGGCCAGGGACCCCGACATCCAGAACGTCCACGTCATCCAGCTTTGATCCCATGAACGCCCTACGCCGCCTTGCCCTCACCGCCGTCCTGCTTGCAGCCGCGCCCTTTGACACGGCCATCGCACAAGCCCCATTGTTCGCCGATCCTGTGCTTGCCAAGGGCAAGGGCTTCGAGATCAAGCAAAGCCAGGTGGAGGATGCCTTCCTCAAGTTCAAGGCCAATGCCGCGGGCAACGGCCAGGCCGTGCCGGAATCCCAACGCGAGGATTTTGAAAAACGCATCCTCGACCGGCTGGTGATCGTCGCCGTCCTCAGCGCCAAGGCCACGCCCGCCGACCGCGCCGAAGCACAGAAGAAGGCCGACAAGTTTCTCGCCGACACCATGCAGCAGGCCGGCTCGGAATCCTCCTACAAACGCCAGTTGCTGGCCATGGGCCTCACCGAGGAACAGTTCAAGGCCGACATCATGGAACGCGCCATCGTCGAGGAGGTGATCGAGCGCGAATTGAAGCCCAAGGTGAACATCACCGATGCGCAGGTGCGGAAGTTCTACGATGAAAACCCCGCGCGGTTTGAACAGCCCGAGATGGTGAAATTCCTCCACCTGCACATTGCCACCGTGGACACGAACACACGACGTGAACTCCCCGCTGCGGACAAGACCGCCCGCCGCGCGTTGATCGACAAGGCACTGGCCCGCGTCAAGGCCGGCGAAGATTTCAAGAAACTGGTGGCCGAGTATTCCGACGACGTGCGCGCGAAGGAACGCGGCGGTGAATACACGGTTGCCAAGGGCAGCATGGAACCTGTCTTCGCCGGACTCGAATCCGCCGCCTTCTCCATGCGGCCCGGACAGACCAGCGAAGTGCTCACCAGCGCCTTTGGCTTCCACATCCTCAAGATTGTCGAGCGCATCCCGGCCAAACAGACGCCCTTCGTCGAAATTTCTGAGAAGATCCGCGACGGCCTGCGCCAGCAGGAAGTGCAGAAGCTCCTTCCGGACTATCTGGACGCAGCCAAGAAGGAGGCGGGCGTGGTCATGCTGGCCCAGCCCAAACCCTGAGCAAAGCCACGCGTCCGTCGGTTGCATGCGTGGGATGGACGCGTGTGTGGTCTGCGTGGCAGCTCGGGCACAGTCAAACCCATGACAACCGTCGCCAACTGCTTTGATCTGAACGAGGCACTGCATCTGAAGATGGTGCTTGGGAAACGCTGATTTAATCTCCAGCTTTGTGTTGTTTGTTGGCGACGAGGTGTGG
>CAYQCZ010000017.1:0-7040 GCA_964415955.1 uncultured Verrucomicrobiota bacterium
CCAGCCGCCGCAGCACCTCCTCCAACGCACCGGCCTGCTCGCCCGCGCGCACCATGTTCACATAGAGATCGGAAAACACCACGGGCTGACGCGCCATGGCGTCGGAGAGCCCCTTGCCCTCGGTCACGTCCTGCTTGAGCTGCTTGCTCACCGCCGAGGAGATGCCCTTGGACTCGATGTGGGTCATGCTGTTCAGCGCAACGGTCAGCGGCATGCCGCAATGGAGGAGGTTGGCCAGTTGCTGGGTGAAGGTGGCCAGTTCCTGGAGCTTGGGCCGTCGCTGCCGGAAGACATACGTGCGCAAGGCTGGTGGCAGCATGGCGGCCACACGGGCATTCAAGCCCCCCGCCGCCACCGCCTGGACAGGATTCGCGCGGGTGGATTCCACCTTCACCGGGAAAAGCCCCATGCGCTGGAGCTGGAGCAGCGCCGCTGAACGGTCCATGACCTCGAGGCTGCCCTCGATCACTTCACCGTTGCGCCGCCGTGCCTTGTAATTGAAAAGGGCCATAACTGTGAACTGTTGGGAATTAACCACCTGCACCGAAAAGTTTCGAGGGCAAATCCTCCCACAAGCCAATGCCAGAGGGACACGGGCATCAAGAAGCGCCTTTCAGCCGGGTTCCGGACACCAGCGCTTTCTCATGATCCTTCACAAAGCACCGTTTGCCGCGAACCACAATGGTGTGGCCTTCCGCCTCCAGCCTGACGCGCAATCCTTCAAGCCCGCCGGGATACTTTGGGTTGAGTTCGCCACCATTCTTCAGCGTCCGCCACCATGGGGTGAACCGCTTGAAACCTTGCTTTTCATCCTCCTGCGCGGCATGGGCGGCAATCCATGAGAAAATCCCGGTGGTGAGGGGACAGGCAATATCGACGCCATGCTGCTTTGCCAACGCTTCCCTGATGTGCTGGATGGTCACCAGACGCCCCCTGGGCACACGCCGCATGATGGCGTCCACCTCACGCGGTGCCGGGATCACCATGGTGCCACCGCCCCAGCGCGTGGACATCTTCCCAGCGACGGCCCCCACCTTGGGCAATCCTTTGTCATCGGCCAGCTTCTCGCGCCATGTCTTGCGGGGCTTCATGGCGTCAGGCTGCTACGCGCCGGGAAGATTGGCAATAGAGGGCTGAGATGGAGTGATGCAGCGCCTCAACTCCGAGGTGGAGCGGCTCGCGGGGCGCTCCACCCGGATTCAACGAACCCTTGAAGCGTGCAGCACACTCACCTCGTCGGCAGGGTATCAGGCACCACACGCGCTTCCGTGGACAACTTGTAGCGCAGGCCGGCCCTGGTCTTGAGCTCCACCTCGATCAATGCCGCCCGATAACCCTCCTTGTTCGGTTCAATGACAGTCCGGACGTGTTTTCCGCCGCCGGTGATGGACAAACGTTTGTCGTTCCACCTGTCATCACGGAAATCACGGTCCTTGGATGCCGCCGTCCAGACCCTTGCCGCGCGCAACTGCTGGGAAGATTCCACACCGATCGCAAGGGCCTCCGAAACGCCGTCATTCAGTGACCATGCAACTTGAGGCAGCGGTTCGGCATCGGCGAGCATTTGAAAAAACGCGGCCAGCGTGCCGATGGCCTCGCGCGCGCCACCAAGGTCATGGCCGGCATTGGGTGTCTGATAAATGAACTTGGGCTCCGGGAGATCGTCCCAGTAATGCCGCAATGAATCCACCGTCCAGTAGGGGTCGTTGGTGCCGAGCAGCAGCAGCTTGGGCATGGTATAAAGCCGGCGATAAGTGTAGGGATCCACCCACGAAAGCAGTTCCTTGATGCGCGGCTCCTCCAGGCGTTCGTGCAACCGCAGCTTCGTGTAGTCGCCGATCTTTTCGCTTTGCCTGCCATACACGCGCCCGGCCCAGTCGAGCTGGGCGGGCATGTTCAGGGTGTCGATGACCATGGGTGCTGTCCCGACGACCCGCGCATCGACCGCTGCGGTCAGCCACGATGTCCACCCGCGCTTCGAAGCGCCGGTGATCACAAACCGCGTCACATCCTGTTGGAAAAGCTCCTGCAACACTGCGGTGATGGTGTCAAACCCGCGCACGGCACTTTTGGTCATGGGAAACAACAACGGCCAGGTCGGGTCGCCGCTTCTGGCATATTCGGCAAAGGTGTGGGCGATCAGCGCGTCCTCCTTGAGCCCGTTGTAAAGCGGCTGGTTGGGCACGCGCGTGATCATCGCCGCCACGGCACCGGCTTCCCTGGCCAGATGTTCCAAGACGCGCCGGTATTTCACCGGGTCGCCATCGCCGCCCACCAGCAGCAGAGCGATGTCCGGATTGCGGACCTTCCGGGGCCGCACCACCAGCATGGGATGTGTCCATGCATGCTCCCGCCATGTCTGGGAGGTCATCTGGATGTGCAGCACCGTTCCGCGCGATCCCTCGGTGCGGTCGGTGATCTTCCATGCAAATGAGGCGTCCGGTGCCTTCACATGATCCTCCAGCGGCCCCGCGTGGACGGAAATCAAAACCACCAGCCATGCGACCATGGTCATCGCAGCGGCCGGCATCCGTGTTGGAACACGCTCATGCAACATGGGCGGCATGCTGCGGCGGACAGCCGGGAGGTCAAGCGCCAACACAGACGTGATCATTGCAATGTCCGGCTTGTTTCACCAATGTCTGCGCGGTCTGCATCAACGTACGCGCTCATGAATCCAGCCTTTGTCATCCTGTTGTTCTTCTGCTCCGGCGCCACGGCGCTGGTGTATGAGGTGGTCTGGTCCAAATACCTCGGCATGATGCTGGGGAGCACCGTGCAGGCGCAGACCGTGGTGCTCGCGGTGTTCATGGGCGGGCTGGCGCTGGGAAACCGGCTGTTCGGCGCGCGCGCGGACAGGGCCGCCCAGCCGCTGGCATGGTATGGCTACATTGAAATGGCCATCGGCTGTTACGCGTTCTTTTCGCCCAACCTCTACCACCTCGCGGACGCATTGTTCATCCAGCTCGGGAGACATGTGCGCGACTCCCCCCCGATGCTGCTGGTGGTGAAAGGCGTGCTGAGCACGCTGTTTCTCATCGGTCCCACCATTCTCATGGGCGGCACGTTGCCGTTGATCGCCGCGTGGCTGCATCGCGTGATGAAGGACGCCGGGCGGGGTTCGGCGCGCTTTTACTCGGTGAACAGCCTGGGCGCCGTCACCGGGGCGTGGCTTGCAGGGTTCCTGCTGGTCGAGGAACTCGGACTGGTGTCCTCGCTGCAAATGACCGCGCTGTTCAACATCCTGGTCGGCGCATCGGCCGTCGGCTACGCGCGGAAGATCCAGGGGCAATCCCCAACTGAAGAAAACATGGCGGCGGATGCGCAGCCAGTTTCGGCGGCACCGGCACAAGCCAGCGCGACAAGCTCCGCGGTCAGGCAGGGTTGCATGGTGGTGGCCATCACCGGCGCGGTGTCCATGGGGCTGGAGGTGCTTGCGTCACGATCCCTGGTGCTTATTTTCGGCGCGTCAGCCCAGGCCTTCGCGATCGTGCTGATGTCCTTCATCCTTGGCATCGGCCTGGGTGCATCCGTGATGGCCTCACCGCGCTGGAGAAACTTGTCCGGCCCGATCACCACCGTGGGACTGCTGCTGGCGGCTGCATGCTGCGTGACCGTGATGGTTTCCGGCATGGATCAGTGGGCGATCTGGTATGGAAAGCTGCAAGGCGGCCTGGCACGCACGGAGATGGGCTACCGCTATCACCAAATCCTGGCGGCGTTGATCTCAATGGCCGTGCTGGGGGTGCCCGCGGGGATGCTCGGGGCGGTGCTGCCTTTGTGGATGAGGATGATCGGGGCCGGTGGAGGCGGGTTGGGAGAGGGCGTGGGGCGGTTGCTGACCTGGAACACGATCGGAGCGGTCGCAGGCGTGCTGGCCACGGGATTCTTCCTCATGCCATCGCTGGGCCTGCGGGAATCGTTCCTGTTCGCCGCAGCATGTCTGGGAACGGTCGCGTCATGGATTGCGTGGAAGCAGCAGCGACAAAAGCTGGCCGCCGCGGCGGCCACGGTGACCGTGGGTTTGATGATCATCGGCTCGGCCACGGGCGAGCAATGGAGGCATACCATGAGCTCGGGCGTGTTCCGGATGCGCGGCAGTGATGGCGATTTCGAATCACTGCAGTTGCGGAAGCAGTTTGTATCAATCGAATTTTACGAGGATGCGCCGGACGCCACGGTGAGTGTGGAGCGCGCCCTGGCGGGCACGAACGTGGGTGAAATCGGCCTGCGGATCAACGGCAAGCCGGACGCCTCCAGCCAGGCGGACCTTTCCACGCAGTTGCTGCTGGCGCATGTGCCCATGGCCATGAGGCCGGCGGCGGAATCCGTGTTCGTGCTGGGTCTGGGCAGCGGCATCACGGCGGGCGCCCTGCTGGGGTTTCCGGACGTCTCCATCACCGTCGCGGAAAACGCCAGGCCGGTGATCCGTGCGGCGCGGTTCTTCGATGCATTCAACCATGGCGTGGTCACCAATTCGCGCGTGCGCATACGCACGGAGGACGCACGCACCCTCCTGAAGCTCGACCCCGCGGAACACGATGTGATCATCTGCGAACCGTCAAACCCGTGGACTGCCGGCATCGGGAGCGTGTTCAGTCTTGAGTTTTATCAACTGGCGGCCACGCGGTTGAAGCCGGGCGGCGTGATGGCGCAATGGTTCCACATCTACGAGATGAACGACGGCATCGTCCAACTGGTGTTGCGCACGTTCATGCAGGTCTTTCCGCATGTGGAAATCTGGGACGCCAGCGTGGGCGACATCATCCTGCTGGGCTCCATGCAACCATGGCCATCCGAGGCCAAAGTCTATGAGGCGCTGCGCGCGCACCCGCTGGTCAAGCAGGACCTGGAACGCATCGGCATCCACTCAGGTGAGGCGTTCTGGTCGCGCCAGCTTGCCTCGCAGAACACGGCTCATGCCGTGGTGCCGGACGGCGGCATCCAGAGCGATTTGTTCCCCGTGCTGGATTACGCGGCGCCGAGGGCGTTTTATCTTGGCAGCCGGTCCACGTTCTTGAACGACTTTGACGAGCGCACCTGGCAGTCGGCCCTCGCTCCCAGGGGTAAAAACAAGGCCCTGACGGGGCTCGACACCGCCACGCTCCAGGGGGTGTTCCGTCCGCACAACACCATGAACATCCAGTTGCGATCGCTTCTGCGTGCCCGGCTGGATGGAAGGAATCCAGAGCCGGAGGGGGACATTCCCTCCGTGTTCAGGCCCGCGGACTGGCCGGAGCGCGCACGTCCGGCCGACGCCGGGGACGAATTCTTGAAGACTCTTCTGAAGGCAGAGGCCATCGTCCGCTCTCCTGGCACAAACGACTGGCAGACGGCCGCAAGACGGATCGGGCAGACATTGCAGCAGGCGCAATCTGCCGGCCCCAAGCTTCAGAGGGCATGGTCTGCGGGTTACTTCGCCTCCGTGGCGGCGGCGGCATGGCTGGATCATGGCAACGTGGAGGAGGCCCGCGGGGCGCTCCTGCTGGGGCTGGAACTCGATCCGGAAGATGCGCACTGCGTTTATCTGGCGAAGATTCTGGAGCGCATGACACCGCCCCGGTCAAACCGCTGACGGCACGCACGGGACATCATGCCTTGCGGATGAAGGTCGTGTCCTCCCTGGGGGCCAGCACGACCTTCAGGCTGGCGACGCGCGGTCCGGCCATTTTCTCGACACGCAACGATGCGCTGCCCAGGCGCACGATGTCCCCAGGCTTGGGAAAACCGCCGAGACGCCGCGTGACAAAACCGCTGGTGGTGGTGATGCCCTCCTCCTGAAGCGGCTCATCCACCAGTTCGCCCAGTTCATGCAAAGGCAGCGCCCCATCCACGAGCCACGTGTGTTCATCCACACGGGCAAGCAGGGGCTTTTCCTGGTCAAACTCGTCCTGAATCTGCCCCACCAATTCCTCCAGAATGTTCTCCAGGGTTACCATGCCGACCGTGCCGCCAAACTCATCCACCACGATGGCCATGTGAACCTTCCGGTCGAGAAGAAGCCGCAGGACGGTCTCCAACCTGGATGTTTCCGGCACATACACAAGGCGACGGGCAAACGGCTTCAGGTCGGCCCCGCTGGCGGCCCTGTTGCGCTGCCCATACAAATCCTTGAGATGCACCACACCAATGCAGCGGTCGATGTCGCCGTCCTCGCACAGTGGAAACCTCGAATAACGGGTCTTTTCAGCGACCGCCAGGCATTCGTCCATGGATGCAGCGGTGTCAAGAACCTCGATTTCATGCCGGGGCCGCATCACATCACGCGCGATGCGCTGGCGCAGATCCAGGGCATTGAGCACGATCAACCGGCCCAGTGCCGAACCGCCGGCATGCTCCTGGGTTGCGGCAAAAATCAGGCGCAGCTCCTCCTCCGAATGCACGAGCTCGGACTCGCTTACCGGATGAATGCCGAAACGGCGCAACAGCCAGTTCGCCGTATGGTTGAGCGTCCAGATGAAAGGATAGCTCAAACGGTAAAACCACATCAACGGGGCGGCAGCCCAGATGGTGGTGGGCAAGGGCCTCTGGATCGCCAGTGACTTGGGGGCCAGCTCGCCCGCCACAACATGCAGGAAGGTGATGACACTCAGCCCGACAACCATCGAGATCTTGTGCTTCAAGTCCGCAGACTCCACGCCCGCCCGGGCCAGCACCGGCTCCAGCAAATGGGCAAAGATGGGCTCGGCGAACCAGCCCAGACCAAGGCTCGCGAGGGTGATCCCAAGCTGTGTGGCGCTGAGCGAGGCGTCGAGGTTCTTGACGATGATCCGCGCGATCTTTGCGCGCCGGTTGCCACGGCCCGCCAGGGGGGCCAGCTGCGTGTCCCTCACCTTCACAATGGCAAACTCTGCCGCAACGAAGAACCCGTTGAGAAAGACGAAAAAGGCGACCAGAAATCCGCCCCAGAGCACTTGACTGATGTAGCTGCCGTCCATCAGAGGCTCACCTCCCCCAGCGCATGGCGCAGGATGTCCTGGATGGTGACGATGCCGATTTCCTTTTTATCGAGCCCGAGGACGATGGCAAACCTCTGTCCC
>CAYQCZ010000017.1:7050-19428 GCA_964415955.1 uncultured Verrucomicrobiota bacterium
CATCGCGATGCTGATGCACCTGTTAAATTCAATTCTGCATGCGGCGCAGCGCGGTTTCCACCCTCGTTTCACCCGTGATGTAAAGCGCCGGAGTGACGTAGTCTCCCACGGGCTTCTCCAGGTTCAGGTTTTCATCATACAGCAGCCGGCGCAGGCTCAACACGCCCATCACCCGTGCATCCGCCTGGGTTCCCTCGCGCACGAGCATCCGCGTCAATCCACGGTCCCTGGCCACGGCCAGGGCATCCCGCATGGTGTGAGAACGACTGAGGGACACGGTTTCGTGGATCGGACGCGCCACCTGCTGGACAGTGAGCCCCTGCATGTCCAGGACACGGTCGATCATCGCGCGCTCCTCGCTGCTGAGATGCTGTGCGGATTCCTGCATGACGATGCGGAGTTCATCGCGTGTGCCAAACAGGTGCCGTTTGAACTCGGCGCCCCTGGTGATGGCCAGCATGGCATCGGAAAAGGCCTCCAGAGTCACCACCAGCGGCTTCAGTGCAAAATGTATCAGCCGGAACGGGCGCACCAGCGCAAGGCACAGCCGGTTTGGAAACTTGCGGAAAAGCATCTTGGGAAGCAGGTCGAACAGTGCATAAAACAACAACACCGCCACGATGAAAACCGCCACAAGCAGCAGCGGCCTTCCGGCCAGGATCGAATGCAGCCACAGCACCAAGGCACCGAAAACCACAAGATTGGAGAGGGTGTTCCCGGCCACAATGGTCCAGAGGAAGGTTTCCGGATCCTGAAGGTAGCTGTTGAGCTGGTGCGCCGTTTTGCGGCCCTGCCGCATGAGGTTGCGGATGCGCAGCCGGCTCAGGGCAAACACGCCCGCCTCCATGCCCGACAAGAGGAAGGACAGGGCCAGGCAGGCCGCCACCACAGGGATCATGAATCCAGCCCCATTCATGCCGCCCCCCTGCTCCTGCGGATGTCCTCCACCTTCAATTCCCGCACGCGCCGTTCATCCGCCGCCAGCACGGTGAATCGAAGACCGTTGTATTTCACCACATCGCCGGGAGCGGGCACCACCTCGGCCAGGCTCATCACCAGCCCGCCCATGGTTTCCACCTCGGGGACCTCACCCAGTGCCGGATGCTCACGCTGGAAATCATCCAGCCGCATGGTGCCGTTCACCCTCCAGACACCCTCTGCAAGCTTCTCCATCACAAACCCCTCCGCCTCACCCTCGCGACGGATGTCGCCCACCAACTCCTCCAGAATGTCCTCCATCGTGACTATGCCATCGGTCTGGCCGTATTCATCGAGCACGATGGCCAGCCCCCTGCCCTGCCGCTGAAAGCTCTTGAAGAGCTGGAGCAGATTCATGGTTTCGGGAACGAACGACGGAAACTCCACCGCTTCGGAAAGGTCCGCATCAGGGTTCAGCAACAGTGTGCGCGTGTTCAACACGCCGACAATCGTGTCCGGGGTTTCATCGTAAATGGGAAGCCGGCGGTGCTTGTGCCGGCGGGCGGCGGCAATCATTTCCTCCTTGGACAGATCGTCCGATATGCATGCCATCTGCGCCCGGGGACGCATGACCTCCTTGGCCGTGCGGCGATCCAGGCGGATGATCTGAAGGATGATTTCACGCTCGGATTTCCCAAGGGCACCCTGTTGAAAGGCCATCTCCACCAGCTCCTGATAATCCTCATCGGTCACGCCCGGGTGCGGTTTGACGGAACTGGGAATCAACACCTTGAGCAGCAGTTCGCAGAGCCATCGCGCAGCCTCCTGAACCGGACGGTAAAAGCCCATCAACAATTCCACCACGCCCGCCACGCGCATGGACCACGCCTCCGCCCTGCGGACCGCGAGTGTCTTTGGAACCACCTCGCACCCGATGAGCACCAGCACCAGCAGCCCTGCCGCCGTAAGCCAGAGGTTCCAGTCATTCCGCAGGGCAGACCAGAGGGAGACGGCCACCAGCGAGGCCATGGCCACCGTATTGCCCAGGATCATGGTGGCCAGAACCTCCTGGGGTTTGCTCAACAGACGCAGCACCATGCCACCGCGCACGGGATCCTTCACGGCAAGCTGGCGCGCCTGCCATTTGCCAAGGGAGAAAAGGGCCGTCTCCGCAAGGGCGAAGAAAAAGCTGGCCCCGGCAAAGAGCAGCACCCCAGAACATGTCAGCCAAAACATCCGCCATGCATCATGCCACGCGCCAGAGCCACAAAGAAGTCATTTTGCCACCCGGACTCTTTCTCGAAGGCGCCCATCGCGGTCCGCCCCAAAAATCCGCCCTTGAAAAAGGGCCGCCCGCCGCTAAGTTATCACCAGCCGTTCAGGTTTAACGCCGTGCCTACCACAGCGACAACCTACAATGATCGTTTCCCCAAGGTTCCACTGTCCCAACATGCCTCGGGGATGAGCGGCGCAACGGAAGGATGAAACCATGATCAAAACACCCGACGCAGTCCATGAAGCCATCCACAACAACAAACACCCATTTCCGCCCGTCGCGGACCGGCCCAAAAAGCCGCAGAAGCACAGGTATGAGCGGCGCAAAATCAAACAACTCCTTCACCATGGAGACTGGCAGGAGGCGATGAGCTAGACGCGCCCACGCCACCATCCACAACAATCCAGAATGAAGAGGCCACTGCGGTGGCCTCTTCGCTTTTCAGGCCCGCGACCCGCTCTGACATGCCGGGCAAATGCCGAAGAATTCAAGCTTGTGGCTCACGGCCTTGAAGCCATGACGCCGCGCCATGGCCGACTCCAGCTCGGAAACGAAGCATTCATCCACCTCCACGACGCGGTGGCACTCCATGCACACCAGATGATGGTGGTGCTCCCTCTCCCCGGTCACCAACTCGAAACGCGCCACGCCGTCCCCAAAATCAAAGCGCTTCACCATATCCATCTTCACCAGCATGTGAAGCGACCGGTAAATGGTGGCCAGGTCACAACACCCCTCCGGCAACGCGGCGTGAATCTCCTTGTTGGTCAGGGGATGCGGGTGCTGCCGCATCAACTCGAGGATCGCCAGCCTCGGCCCCGTCAGCTTGTGCGCGCTGCCGCGCAACCTGCCCTCCAGCTCCGACATGGATGCCGGCTCATGGTCGTGGGAATGGGAATGACAGCCGCAGCCCGACATGGCTTCAATGACTGTGAAACGCGCTCCCTGCAAAGGCCAGCCCAGCCCCCAGGCAGATGGCAATGGCCTTCATGCGGTTGAAACGATGCTCCTCACCGGTTTCAAAGAGAATCGTCGTCGAAATGTGAAGGAAAATACCCACCACCACCGCCATCAGTTCGTGTGAATAATGGGCCAGAAACTCCACCCGCTCGCTCAGCAACAGGCCCAGCGGCGACATGGATGCAAACAAGGCCATGCAGGCCAGGGAACGCCCCTGGGACACGCCCTGATGCACCAGAAGGCTCATCAGGACAACCGATACGGGAATGTTGTGCATGACGATGCCCAGGACCAGAGACTGCCGCGTGCTTTCCGCAAGTCCGTGATCATGCCCCGCACCCAGCGGCATGCCCTCGACGAACGCATGCACGCAAAGACCCGCAATCACCCCCATGGGTATCTTTCCGTCGTGGCTGTGCACATGAGCATGGCCGTGTTCGATGCCATGCGAGAAGTAGTCCAGCAGCAACTGAACAAAAAAACCTGCCAGCACCAGCACCCCGGCGAGATGCGAGCCGTGGGCTTCATGATCATGCCCCTCATGACCTTGGGCGGAGAAGGCTTCCGGCATCAAATGCAGGGCCGTGATGGAAAAAACATACGCACCGCTGAAGGTGGTGAGGAGACGGATTTTCTTGCGGTCCTGGGGTTTGAACAGCCTTACAATCAACGGACCGGCCATCACGGATAGAATAAGAACCAGAATGGTCATGTGCTCAGGCCACCAAACTGCGAATTGTTTGCATCTTCAAACCAAAAAAGAGCCCGGGCTCACGCACGGGCTGGCTGAAATCAGCGCATCAGCAACATCTGGCGGGCGCGCTTGATCGCCTTGGTCAGGCGGCGCTGGTAGTGCGCAGGGAGGCCCGTGTATTTGCGGGGCAGGATGCGGCCCTGGTCAGTCACAAACTGGCGCAGCAGCGTGGTGTTTTTGAAGTCCAGCGCATCCACGGTGAAATCGATCTTCGGCTTGGGACGTGGAGTCCGCACTTCGTGGGTGGATCGGCCGCCTTTTCCTTTGGCCGATTTGTCGGTGTTGGTCTTGCGGGGCATGGGAGCTGGCTATTTGATTTCTCGATGAAGGGTGTGCCGGCGCAAAAAGCGGTTGTATTTCATCAACTCAACCTTCTCGGTCTTGAGCTTTTTGTTGCGCGTGGTGGTATAGCGCGAGGGTGCCTTGCCCTCCTTGCGCGCTTCCGTGCATTCCAATGTTACAATTTCTCGTGGCATAACCTTTGCGTGTTACTTTTCCTTGGCTGGTTTTTCGTCGTCGTCACCCGGATCATCATCCACTTCACTGACCCCCGAGCTGTCCACGCTGCCAAGGGCACCCAGGCGCTTTTGATGGCGCATCATGCCATCGCGTTCCAGCTGGGCCTGGGCATCCACCGTGAAACGGGTCCACGGAATCGCCAGCAGGCGGTCCTTGGGGATGTTTTTGCCGGTCAACTCGCAGACGCCGTAGGTTCCGCGCTCAATACGCTTCAGGGCCTCCTCGATCTCGTAAATGGCATCCTGATCCGAGGACAGCAGGCTCAACGCAAAGTCACGGTCAAAGTTGTCGGTGCCCGAGTCCGCCATGTGCAGGCTGTATCCCGCCATTTGCTCGGCAGATTCCTTGGCCAGACCGTTCATCTGAAGCAGCAGGCGCTCGCGCAAATCCAGCAGGATTTTATAATACTTGGCCCACTGGGGCTTGATGTTGGTCCCATTGGGCCGGTATTCCTGTTTGCGTCCCTTGGAGGAGGCGGAAAACCCCAGGATCGATGCAGCGGTGGCTGCCTTCACTGACTTGGAGGCGGCAGGAGCGCGTTTGGGGGCAGCTTTCTTCTTGGTCGTGCTGGATTTGCTCTTCACCGGCATATACGTCACAAATTCTTTGTTTTCTTATGCTTCCGCTTCCGAAACCCCGGCAGGAGCCCGGACAAGGGTGCGAGACTGTATCAAACGTTTTTCTTCACGCCACAAAAAACTTGGCAAAAAATCGATGTTGTCTGGCACCTTGCAGTTTCAGACCGCAAGTCATGCTGTTTTGTCCGGCATCCACAGGCATGGAGAGTCTGCCCGGACCAAATGCCATGCCCCCGGATGTCACACCCCCGCTAGGCCATGGCCGCCTCCACCAACCGGCGCATCCTGGCCATGCCGGTCCTGACCACCACCTCGGCGTCCTGCTTCCAGTATTCCCGGTTGAAAAGCTCCAGCGACAGGACGGTTTCGGCCCCGTTACCCCGTAATATGCGCAACATGTCCACCAGCGGCGCAACGCCATCGCCCGGATACACACGGTCGGCATCGGAGATCTTGTCGCGACCAGGGCTGGCCGGGTAATCGTTGCAATGCACCACGGGCATGGTTGCGGGCCCGATCAAGCGGAGGCTGTCCACGGAAGTCCCCCCCTTATACATGTGGTAAAAATCCCCCAGCACACAGGCTTTCGGATGCGCGGCCTCCATGGCGATGTAAAGCGCCGTGCTCAGCCGTCCTATCGCGGTGCTGGGCCCCCAGAATTCCAGCTCCGGCACAACGCCCGTCTGATCGCCCAACTCCAGCAGCTTGCGATACCTCTCCGCGGCGCGTTGCAGGTCGATGGTCTGGCCGGGCTTCACCCCGGAGGGCGGTGCGGCAATGCGCACGGCACCGATCTGCGCCAGCAAGTCCATGTCCTTCTTCGCCTGTTCAAAACCCAGGTTCCGCACGCCTTCGTCGTCCACGATCCACGTGGCAAACCCAATCGCGCTCTCCACCTTCACGCCCTGATCATCGAGCCGCTTGCGCAAATCCTTCAGTGAACCGCCGCCGCCTTGATAGGCGGTCAGCTTGTTCAACCACGGCTCGATCGCCTGATAACCGGCTTTCGCCGCCAGATCGATCTCCTGCTCGATGGTCAGCTTCTGCTCACGGATGGTGCTGGTGTTGAGGCAGAATTTGAACGGCGACGCCTTGAGCGCAGGCGCGGCGGATGCTTTGGATCCGTTACCGGCTGCCACGCCCGCGGCGGCGACGGCTCCGGACAACAGGAAATGACGGCGGTTCAGCGTGGACTGTGAACTGTGCTTTCGGCTGTGGCTCATGAGATGCAATGCGTTGGATGTCAGAGAATCCTCACTGGATGACCGATTTGAGCCCGGACTGCAAGCAAAGGACTGAGAGTTCTCTGCCAGGACCGCTGAACATCTGTTGCCTGTGAGGCATACCGACGAGCTTCAAGGAATGTCGCCGAAAGTAAAAGGGCCAGACATGTTGAACTGACTACCAAGCGCCCCAATAATGCTGCCCTTGCAAATGCCACCCGAACCAGAGGTGAATGTGAAGCTGATGTTCACCTGTGTGATTGCCTCACCAGATCCAAATTGCAGTCCTGAAATTGAGCCTGTGAGACGCCCGCGATATGCCTCCTGCGACCATGAGTAAGCATTCATTGTGTTAAGGATTTCAACCTGATTCTGGTCCTTTGCGAGTGAAGTTGAATAGGTTCCATTCGCGGCTGTGGAAAAGTTCCAAGTAAACGAAAAACCCGTCGGGTCAGTGATGAAAATCCGCTTTCCCGTCACAACTGCCGGAGTATGAAGCGCCTCCGGATACTGGATCTTGGTCACGGTGAAGTAGCGCTGGCTCTGGCCCGTGGTTTGCGGTGTGACATCCTTGGGAGTCTGTGCAGGCGGTGTGATGTATAACTCCTGACCAATGATTTGAGACCAGGTTGCGAGGTTGCCTGAGTGAAAGGTGAAATACTCAGCATCATCCGCCTTCGCGTAGTTGAGCTGAAACCCGGAACCGTTCTTCACCAGTGCCGGCCGGGCATCCACCACGGATGGCAGCAAATGGGCCTGAACGTCAAAGGCCTGGGCCGCCGCACCAATCCGGGTGATGGTCACGCTTTCAATCACATCCCCCTGCTGCACCGACTGCACCACGGACATGTTTTCCACCACCTCCCCAAACACGGAATGGACATCATCCAGCCATGCCGTCGCCGCCAGAGTCACAAAGAACTGGCTGCCGTTGGAATTCAGTCCGCTGTTGGCCATCGAAAGAATGCCCGCCTTGGAGTGTCGCAGCGACGCGTGAAACTCATCTCTGAACGTGTAGCCCGGCCCATCAGTGCCCAGTCCGTTTGGAGAACCGCCCTGAATGACAAAGCCCGCCACCACGCGATGAAAGGTGATTCCATCATAGAACGGCTTGCGGCTCACGCCACCCTTCTTGAAGTCCATCCAGCCGCGTTCCCCGGTCGCCAACCCCACAAAGTTGGCCACCGTGCGCGGGGCAAGCTGATGATTCAACGAGCAGGTGAACTGACCCACCGTGGTCGATCCCCGCTTCACGACAAACGTGGCATAAAGGCCGTCTGCCGATGGCACGGCCTGCACGGGCAGCGCAAGACCCGCCCCGACGGCCACCCAACAGACAAGAAAAGCCCTCCAAAGCTTGAGCAGCCTCGGAGGTGGGACGAACATGCCTTGCTCCCGTGGTAAGAGGTTACTCCTTGCCGACGGCGGCAATGATGGGCTTCAACTCCTCCATCAGCCGCGCGAAGCCTTCCAGCGTCACCTGTTGTGCGCCATCGCTCCACGCCTCAGCGGGGTTCGGATGCACCTCGATGAGCAAGGCGTCCGCACCCATGGCCACGGCACCCTTGCACATGGCCACCACGAGGTCCGCGCGTCCGCAACCCTGGCTGGGATCAATGACAACCGGACAATGCGATTCGTTTTTCACGATCGGCACGGCGGAAAGGTCCAGCGTGTTGCGCGTGTAGGTTTCAAACGTGCGGATGCCGCGCTCGCAGAACATGAGATTGGGATTGTTGTTGGAGAGCACGTATTCGCCGGCCAGCAGCCATTCCTCGATCTTCATGGAAAGGCCGCGTTTGAGCAGCACGGGCCGGCCGGTCCTGGCGGCGGCGATGAGCAGCTGGAAATTCTGGGCGTTGCGGGCCCCGATCTGGAGGATGTCGGCGTATTCGGCCACCATCTCCGCGTGGTTCTCGGACAAAAGCTCGGTGATGATGGCGAGTCCGGTCTCCTTCCGCGCCTTGGCCAGCAGCTTCAGGCCCTTTTCACCCAGCCCCTGGAACTCGTAGGGAGATGTGCGGGGCTTGAACGCGCCGCCACGCAGCACGGTGGCCCCGGCCTTCTTCACGGCGTGGGCCGTGGTCAGAAGCTGCTTCTCGCTCTCGACGGAGCATGGTCCTGCCATGACCTGGAACTTCTTCCCGCCGATGAGGTTGCCGCGGACGTTGATGGTGGAGTTGGCCTTGTGCGCCTCGCGGCTGACGAGCTTGAAGCGCTTCTGCACCGGCATGACCTGCTCGACCTGCGGCCAGGCGGTCAAGGTCTCCAGCGTGTGGTGCGTGCGCTCGTCACCGATGGCGCCGATGACCGTGCGGGCCACGCCGCGCATGACGTGCGGCTTGTAGCCAAGTTTCTTGATCTCGCGGAGAACCTCGTTCTCCTGCTTCTTTGTGATGCCGGGTTTCAAGACTAGGATCATAATTGTCGCAACAGGTGTCCGCGCTTGGCGTCAACGAAAAAGCCGCAGGCGCATTACCTGCGGCTTGGGTTTGAATATGCGTGGTTCAACGCAGCCCGGCGCGCAGGTCGGATGTCCCGTAAAAATACGGGGCAAACCAACCCTTGCTAAATCGCGGACTGCCCAAATTCATGGGGCCGGAGGGTAGCAAAGGAAGTGTTGGCGTCAATCGCGTAAATTCATCCCCATGGCCTGTGGACAGGGTCCCCGCCGGGTTGGGGAATCCATGGTTGACATTCCTCAGGATGGGACGAAGTTCGTTTCAATCTCTGAAAATCCGCTGTTTCTGAAAAGAAAGGCTCCGGCATGATCTCGAATGAACGTCCATCCCCCTACGGAAAAAGGAGTTATCACGTCGGGGCGCGGCCGCAGAAGCCCCACGTCAACGAGGATCTCATCAAGTCGGAAAAGGTGCAGATCGAGCGCAAAACCTTCGTCTTCTCACTCAAGGAAAACCCGCGCGGACGGTTCCTGCGCATCACCGAGGATGTGGGTGGACGCCGCGACACCATCATTGTGCCGGCCACCGGACTGGAGGATTTCAGCCGGGTGATCCAGGAAATGCTCCAGGCTTCCGACGAAACCCCTCCGGCAGATCTGGATCAATCCTGATCCGCGGCCTTCACACGGGTCCGGCGAGCGGCCCGCAGCCGCGGCGCATCCCCCCAGAGCCCCTCAAGATCGTAGCCCCGGCGCGCCTCGGCACCCATGACATGGACGATCACGTCCACGTAATCAATCACCACCCAGGCCGTCTGGATCGTCCCGTCCGTCGCATGCGGTTTCAATCCACATTGCTCCCGCACCCTGTCCTGAATCTCGTCCGAGATGGCCCGCAGGTGCGGCTCGCTGCTGCCGGTCGCAATGACAAAGTAGTCCGTCACGCTGGACAGCTTTCGCAGATCCAGAATGACAATGTCCTCCGCCTTTTTGTTGTCCGCCAGCGTTCGACAGAGCAGTGCCAGTTTCTTCGAGTCCATGTGTTTCTCAACAATCCAGGCCGTTCACAGTCGATACAATCGATCCCGTTCCATGGCCTCGGCCACAGCGTCGGGAACGAGCCCCCGAATGCCAAGCCCTTTTTGAATCCGTTCCCGCACCAGCGATGAGGACACGCCAAACGGCACGCCCCCCAGCGTGCGGCCGCGGAAGGGCGAGGGAAATTCAACGCAGGACTCGCCGGGTCGCGGGATGACAACGAATTCCGCCAGCTCCGCCAGGGCTTCCGGATCGCGCCATTTGGGCAGCAGACCCACATGGTCCTGGCCGATCAGGTAAAACAGTTGCGCCTCCGGAAATTGGTCCCGATAGCTTCGCAGGGTGTCCACCGTGTAGGAAATGCCGCCACGGTCGATTTCCTGTGTGTCCAGGCAGAACTCCGGACAACCCGCCAGCGCCAGCCTCAACAAACGCGTCCTGACGTCAGGACCGGCGGGCTGGCGATCCGGTTTCAAGGGCGAGCGCGCAGCAGGAATGAAATGAACGCGATCAAGACCCAGTTCCTCGCACGCGGCACGCGCCATCAACACATGCCCGCTGTGGACGGGATCGAAGGAGCCTCCAAACAATCCAAGCTTCATGCTTTTGCAGTCGATTCGAGCCCGTCGGCCCCGGTGGTCTTCCAGCCGTCCAGTGGCTTGTCCTCGATAATGCCCTTCACCTTGGGGAAAAGAAGCGCAGCCTCCACCAGCATCCAGATTTCAAGGAGGATCGTCCCCAAGGCGATGCCTGTGAGCATCCAGTTTGATGCCCCCCACCATTTCGGTGCGCCAGGATCACCCACGAACAACTGATGAAACATCGCCCATCCGGGCATGATCAGCATGAAAACGGCGGGGAGCACAATGAACCAGACCGGAATCCTGCGCCGCCACAGATAAAACGCGATCACGATGAACGACAGGCCGCCCAGCAGCTGGTTCGTGGCCCCGAACAATGGCCACAGGATCAACCCGCCCTTGCCCGCATCCGCCCACGACCACTCCTTGCCGGGCAACGGCATCGCCGCCAGCAGCGCGGCAAAGATGATCGCCACAATCGTGGCCCCATGCTTGTTCTGCAAAAGCCCCCAGATGCCTGCGGGCCCGGATGATGATTTCGCGGATGTCGGGGCAATGGCAGATGCCAGTTCCTGCACCACGTAACGCTGCAACCGGCAGGCAGTATCCATGGTGGTCCCGGCAAAGGACGCCACCAGCACGCCCATCAATGCGGTCGAGGCCGCCGTGGACATCCCCATGGCCTGGAGGAAATTCGCCGATCCTTCCACAAAGGCGCTGACCGCGCCTTTGCCCACGTCCGCCCATGTCGTGTATTTGGAGGCCCATGCGGCCTTGCCCACGAGTGTTTCCCCGCCCCCCGTCACACCGAGTCCCAGCCCGGCCGCGCAGGCCAGAATCACCAGCACGGCCAGAAATCCCTCGGTCAGCATTGCGCCATAACCCACCAATTGCGCGTCCTTTTCACTCTTGATCTGCTTGCTGCTGGTGCCGCTGCTCACCAGACAGTGAAAACCGCTGATGGCCCCGCACGCGATGGTGATGAACAGGAATGGAAACACCGCCGGCGCCATCGGCGGGTTGTGATTGACGGCCGGCGCCACGAATTCCAGGGGCGGACGCACCCCGTTGACCGGTGCGCCACCAGCAAACGCCGCCACACCCAGTCCAACAATGATCAATCCAAGGGCGGAGATGAGTTGAAGCGAATTGATGTAGTCCCTCGGCTGCAACAGCACCCACACCGGCAGCACCGAAGCCACATACGCATACACGAGCAGGAAGATTACCCATTCCAGCACGGTGCGCTGGGACAGGAATTCGTTGAAGACATGCAGCACACCCCAATCACCCAGAAACACCGTCAGATACATCAAACCAAGTGCCAAGACCGACGGCATCGTCAATCCCGCCCCCCGACGATACAGAGCGTATCCAATCGTCATGGACAACGGTATCTGCACCAGACACGGGAAGATGGAGGCCGGATAGGCGCGAAACACATTGGCAATCACCATCCCGAAAATCGCCAGCACAACGGTCAATGCCATCACCAGGATCAACAGGAACAACACGCGCACCCGGCGGTTGATCACCCGTCCGGCGATGTCGCCAACGGTCAGCCCGTTGTTTCGCATGCTGACCACCAACGCCCCAAAATCATGCACGGCCCCGATGAAAATGGAGCCAAACAACACCCACAACAGCGCCGGAAGCCATCCCCAGAGTATCGCGATGGCCGGCCCCACGATCGGCCCCGTGCCCGCAATGGAGGTAAAATGGTGGCCAAAGACAACGCTGCGCGGCGTAGGCACGTAATCCACACCGTCATTCAAACGATGCGAAGGACAGGGCCGCTCGGAGGAGAGTTTGAAAATCTTTGAAGCCAGCCAGCGCCCGTAGGTGTGGTAGGCAACGATGTATCCCAAGCCCGCCAGAAGTGCGATGAGCAATGTTTCCATGTGCTAGTGCTGCGTGGGTAAACACTGACGGAAGGAAACGCAAGAACGTTGTGCCCGACCCATATCCAGACCTCCTCGCCGGACATCCATGGTTATCTGGCAAGAAACATCCCGCTCAACACCACCTGCTCGATGAGCGTGCGCATGCCATGGTCCCGGGCGGCGAGCGTCTGGGTGATGTTTTTCACCACGGGTTGATCGAGTGCCTCGACGCGCCTGCCGCAGGCGT
>CAYQCZ010000017.1:19438-19826 GCA_964415955.1 uncultured Verrucomicrobiota bacterium
AGGTGAGCAGGCGTTCGGTCAGCATCCGCGCGAAAAGTTCCTTGCGTTCAACAAGGATTTTTTTCAGCTCGGCCACATTGTTGAAGGACTGGCCGCTGGGAAGTTCGCCAGCGGCGTCAATCCTGCCGGCCTTGCCATAACTCGTGCGCCATTGGCCGATGGGGTCGAAGTTCTCCAGCGCGAATCCGAGCGGATCAATCTTCTGATGGCAGCCGTAGCAGTTGGGCGATTCGCGGTGCTTGCTGAGCAGTTCACGGATGGATTTCGCGCCGCGCACGTCGGGATCAATCACGGGCACATCATCCGGCGGCGGCGGCGGCGGGGTGCCGAGGATGTTTTCCAGCAGCCACACCCCGCGCACGACGGGCGAGGTCTCAATGCCGTTGGC
>CAYQCZ010000018.1:0-19521 GCA_964415955.1 uncultured Verrucomicrobiota bacterium
CGCGCTCATCAAGTCGCTGGTTACCTCCGACGCCTTCCTTTACCGCAAGGTCGAGCGGAGCGAAGTGGTCAAAGCCGCCGCGCCATGAACTGGCGGCTTTCCGGAGCACGTCGGTTGCTTCCCATGAAGACGCTCCACCTGTTTGCGTTGGTCTGCGGGTTCGCCTGTGGCGGCTTCCCGGCGCCTCTACTTCACGCTGCCGACTGGCCGCAGGCGGCGGGGCCGGATGGAAATTTCGCAGTGCCGGGCAATGCACCGGCGGAGTTTAGCGTGACGCACGGGCGAAATGTCCTCTGGCGAACGAAGCTTCCGAGCACGGGACAAGGGACGGCGATCGTCAGCAACGGCCGCGTGTTCGTCACCAGCCACGAGCCAATCACGCGCGATACCGAGCTGGGTTCCCACATCGTTGGGATGTGTTTCGACGCTGCCACTGGCAAAGAGCTCTGGCGGCGGACGATTCCCGGCGTGCGCGAAACCGACCTGTCCAGCCTCTTCAGCGACAACACGGCAGCCTCGCCGGTGGCCGATGGCGAACGCGTCTGCTTCATCAACGTTGGCGGCTCGATCCGCTGCTTCGATTTCAAGGGGCGAGAGCAATGGGGCTACGACTGGGTGCCGTTCGGCCGTCATCATGCGCGCCTGCACGAGCCGATTCTCCATCAGGGCAACGTCATCACGATGCAGTATCCGCACCGCGACCTGAAACCCGAACACACCACGAAAGCCGGCGCCGCGCCGCTGGGCCGCGACCGGCGTTACTGGACGCACCTGCAGGCTTTCGACCTCAAGACCGGCGAGCGCCGCTGGATTGCCGAGGCCGGCACGTCGGTTCATCAGACCTCGCTCATCGGCCGCACTGCATCCGGCGTGAACGCGATTTTTACCGGCCGTGGCGGCGGCCATCAGCCCCCCGAGGAGCCGTATGGCCTCTCGCTCGTGAACGCCGGCGACGGCTCGACGATCTGGGAATTGCCGATCGCCGGATATCCCTCCGCGCAGAACGCGTGTTGGGATGGCCGCCACGCCTACGCCTTCGGCGACCGCGAGCATCTGACGATTGATGTCGCGACGGGAAAGATCGTTCGGCGCTCGTCGCTAGTTGAAGGCGTCACCCTCACCCGACGCGAAGGCGATGGCTACGTCCGGACCGAGAACACCACGTTGCCGAAGTTCCGGCAATTGCTGACGAAGAACTCCAACCTGCTCGCGGGCCGATTCCATTACTTCCGCGCGGGAGAGGGCTTTTTCATCGGCCGTGTGAACCTCGACACCGGCGTGGTGGAATACCTTCAGGTGCCTGTGCAAGTCGTCCGACGCACCGGCCAGCCTGACGAAACGCTTTGGGACAAGGCGCTCCCCAACGACATGAAGAACGCCGAGGGTTTCGTGGCGACCCAGGACAAGCGCAATGCCGGCAACGGCTGGGGTCACGTGTCCGCCGCCAGCGGCACGGTGATCGGCGGGAAACTTTATCTCCCCACGATGCTCGGGATGGTTTACGTGCTGAATTGGAACGCCGACCGCCTCGACGAGCGCGTGCTCCTTTCGATCAGCGACCTCGGCCCAGCGACAGAGACGTGGTCGCTCTCGAGTCTCTCTTACGCCGACGGCCGACTCTATGCACGCACCCTGAAGGAACTCATCTGCATCGGGCAAAAATGAGCGGACGGATTGACCGATTCGCAAACGCGGCAGAAACCCTGATCAAACTGGACCGGCGTTCCGCATTCAAAATACTCAGCATGTTATGAATCACCTGCTCAAGATGGTCTCCTCGTTGCTCCTGGTCTTCGCACCGGTGCACGATGGATGGGCCGCCCTCACGCCACCCAACATCATCTTCCTGTTTTCCGACGACCAGACGGCCCGTGCCATCGGTTGCGCTGGGAACAAGGACGTCATCACGCCGCATCTGGACAGGCTTGCGCGCGAGGGTGTGCGCTTCTCCAACCACTACAACACCACCTCCATCTGCATGGCCAGCCGTGCGAGCGTGCTCACCGGACTCTACGAATATCGGCACGGCTGCAACTTCAGCCACGGTGATCTTGAACGCCGGTTCATGGAGCAGTCGTATCCGGTGAAACTGCGGCAGGCGGGTTATTACACCGGTTTTGCGGGGAAGATTGGCTTCGTCCTCCAGGGCGAGAAGTTCGAGGCGCTGGAGCCACTGTTCGACGTGTGGGCTGGTGGACCGGGGCAGACCGAATACCAGACTGCAAAGAACAAGGGCATTGCGAAGTATGCGGAGAAATACCCGCACTGTTCACGGGCCTACGGCGCATGGGCTCAGGATTTCCTGAAAGCGGCGAAAGTGAGCGGCAAGCCGTTCTGCATGAGCATCAGTTTCAAGGCACCGCACCTGCCGTTCACGCCCGATCCGATTGACCTGAAACTTTACGAGGGAAAGACCTTCACCCGTCCGGCGAACTACGGAGTTGAGAACGGCAGACATCTGTCGCCGCAGGTGCATACCAGCCGCGCGGCCACGGGGTATCGCGAGTGGGTGAATGATTACGATGAGGCGGCACGGGGCTACTATGCGCTCATCACCGGGGTGGATGCGGCGGTGGGCATGATCCGTGAGGCTTTGCAACGCGAGGGATTGGAACGGAACACCGTCATCATTTTCACGTCCGACAACGGCTACAACTCGGGCTCGCACGGCTTTGGCGACAAGGTGATTCCTTATGAGGAGGGTTCGAAGTCGCCGCTCATCATCTACGATCCACGGCTGCCGGGGCGGCATGCGGGAAAGGTGAGCGATGCCGTGACGGCCAACGTGGACATGGCGGCCACCATCTTCGCGCTGGCCGGCGTGCCCGCACCGGATGGCATCGATGGGCGCAGCCTGCTGCCGCTGCTCACTGATCCTTCGGGACAAGTGCGCGAGCATCTGCCGTTGTTCAATTTCTGGGGCGTTGCCTCCGCGCAATCCATGGCCGTGGTGACGCGCACATTGAAATACATTTACTGGTATTACGGTGGGAATGGCATGACCCCGACGGAGGAATTGTTCCACCTGACCCAGGACCGCTTCGAGATGGTCAACGTCGCCTCCGATCCGGCCCGAGCCTCTGACCTGGCCGCCATGCGCAAACGTTACGATGCCGAACTGGCTTTCATCGCTGCCAGGGTGGTTGAAGGTCACGGTTACGAGCCGTATCCCAAACTCTTCAACCGCACGCTCGCATGGAGCGAGAAGGCACCGCTGCTCAAAGGTGTGAAGCCAGGGGAGGAAGGTGAGTCGGCAGGGAAATCGAAACGCAAGGGCAAGTCCAATTGAACCGCTGATGGCCGCTGATCTGCGCTGATGCTGGAGTGCCGGCCTCCGACTGGGTGAGAGGTGAACCACGAATGGACACGAATCCATACGAATGGTTGCAGCCCGGCGGCCCACCGAAAACCAGAGCACGCCGGAGGTGTGCAGGAAGGTAGCCGGGGGGCGAGCGATTCCGCAGGGCGTGAGAGCGACTACCCCTGGATCGCGTCCCCACAAATCTCATGCACCCTGAGGGGTGCATGAGTTGTCACCTTTCAAAAGCTGACAGATTGCTGGCCGCGCTTCTGAATCCTTCCAAACTCATCCTATCAATCACTTCAAGCGCCCGCGTTTGCAGGTTCTTTGATTGAAGTTGCGCATATGCAGTAAAGACGAGCTTGCCGATCGTGTGTTCGTCTGCGGCGAGCGAGGTGCGGATGTCTCTGGCTCCTTCGGCGCAACGAGTGGTGAAGATTTCACAGACATTCAGGGTGATTTCTGGCACCCGGCGCTTGGTGTCTTCCAGAGCGTGCAGGAGAAAGGTTGGTTCATCGGCAAATGCAGGGCTGTCGAGAAAGCTCCGAATCAAAGGCTCGTAGTCCGTGAGCGGTGTATCGGGTGAGTGCCAGAGGTGCCAAAAGCATCCCGCAGCCTGCGTGCGAACGCTCTTGCTGGTGTCATTGAAGAAGTGGAGCAATACGGGTTCACACCATGCGCGACATTTCGGGTGCAGGAGGTTGCTCTTGGCGACTTCGCACGCGCCTAGCCGGCATGCCTCGTCTCCAGACAGCGCCTTCTGGGCAAGATGGTCAGCAGCATTGTGATGGAATCGGGCGAGGCAGGCGAGAATCCCCCCTTGCTTCTTCACTTCATCGAGTGAGGAATGCAGCATCCGATCAATCGTCGGGGCAAGGCGCTCGAAATGCTCGCGCAGTCCGGTCTGGATGAAGTCACGCACATAGGCCGTCCTCAGAAGTTGCTCGTCCGCTTCCAGCAACGTGCTGAACAGCCGAAGCGCCAACGGTGTATCGTGTCGAGCAACGGCAAACAAAGTCGAGGCCACCACAGACCGCACAGCGAGACTTGGATCGGCCACCAGTTTGTCGAGCACACCATAAAAATCCCCCAGATACTTTGCATCCTGCTTGATGAGATTACGGATCGTGCCGGCGGCGTGCCCGCGCACGGAATTGATGCCATGCGTGAGAATGTCGCCGCCGTAGTATGGGCGTTCGCCGTCCCAAAGTTCTGATTCCGGATCCGAATGCTGTGCCGCGTCCCGGATGAACTGGATCGCATCGTCGGGAAGCCGCGTGTCCGCCATCTCGCCGAGCAAATCCAGAGCGGCGCACAGGCAAGCTTTGTCGCTTCGAGTGAAAACGCGTCGCACCACATCGATCTTTCTCTCAGCCGGGATTGGGGACTCCTTCAGGCCATAGAGCACGTTCATGAAGTAGCTCGGCTCGACATCGTCGGGGAAGCGCAGCGCGAGCCGGGCAAATCGCTCGGGTTGCTCTTTGACGAATGTCTGGAGCATGGCCGCTAGTTCATGGGCACCCCCACTTTCGAGATGTTCGAAGTCGCGCTGCCGGTCGGCTGAATTGTATTTGGAGATGGCGCCAAGCCACTGCTCGTCCGTCATGTGTTGCGCCGACTCTTTCGGAATTGGGGAGATCACGGTGTAGGTTCGTATGCCCCGCGGCGGGCCATCGGGCTTGCCAAACTTCGCCTGCCATCCTGCGATCTGTGCGTTCGCGCGCTGACTCCGCCGATGATCGGCCAGGGCGGAGGCGAGATTGAAGGCGACATGCCCCCTCCAATGACGGCCTTCCTTCGTCCGCTCGTGGGGAGAAACGTAGGATAGAACGGCTGCCTCCACGGCGCGGAAAGTCGTGTCTGTGCAATGTGGAGAACATTTCTCAAGGACTTGGCAGGTAACCCAGAATGCGTTGTCGGAGTAGCCGCAAAGCAGGCGCTCCGGCTCGGCAGCAAGCAACGCGATTACCTCATCCGCGAATGTCGTGGGGCAGGCAAGGTAGGCGTGCATCAGCAGATGATTCGCCGTGTAGAGCTTCGCCGCCCGTAGCTGACAGATGAACGGTCGCAAGGCGTCAGGCGACTGCTGGCCGACAAGCTCGATGGCTGCTTCGCATGCACCGAGAACCGCTTCCGGCATGCTGATATTTTCACTGCGGAAGCGGTCTGACCAAACTTGGTCACTGGGGAGCGCAGGCTCGTCGCCATACTTGAAGGCTTCCGCAGCGCGGATGACGGCGGGCAGGACGTGCTCGAGGAACGCGGCCGGGGCCTTGCGGGCGCTCGTGACCAAGTCTTCCACTCCAAACTGGTCATTGAGCAAAGACCATGGTGACTCCTGCTGCCCTGTAGCCAACTTGGCAGCAGCAATCCTTCGGTCGAGCCAATGCGCTGCCAGTTCGGCGCACCAAGCGGGCTGCTCCTCACCGAGGCCGGTCAACATCAGCCAAAACGAACCGTTGGAAGCAAATCGGTCTTTCGCCTCATCAAGTGTTCCATCGTCCAGCAGGCGCAGGAACAGGTTGAAGAAGCGGTGGCTCTTGCCGAGGTCTCGGCCCTCCATCACGTAACGCAGCCGTGGTTTCCAATCGCCGCCTTTCTCAGCGAACGGTTCCAATAGCTCTGCTACGCGTTCGGCGTGCTGGTGGGTTTGCCAGTGCAGATACCGACATGCCAAGTCCAACAACCACGCTTCACTGGATTGCAACCATTGCTGGACAAGCCCCAACCGGTCAGCGGCCCGAAACAAAGCTCGCGAGGAGAAGAAGCAGTCGAAAACCCGTGTCGCAAGCCGGTCGGGATTGAGTTGGCCCGTCGGGCGGCAGGTCAATTCAGACTCAATCCAAGGTAGCAGTGCCTGAAGTTCCTCATCGTGCGGTTCGGGATACGCCGCGACGAGTTCGACCGTAAGCAGCTTCAAGTGCGGACGAATTCGGTCGCTTCGGAGCAGGTGGCCAACGCTTTCGAGATACGCCGTGAAGTCGTCGTCACGCTGGAACGCCAGCACTTGCCGAAGTTGTGCCCGCCGGAAGAGAAGTTGCGTGTCGCCTTCGAGGTAGCGGACGAAGTCGCGTCCGCCGTTTGGCTGCGTTCGGGCAAAGCAGTAGTCAAAGAATGTCTCATGGCAGAAGCCATAGCGCCGCCCGTCCCACGTCAGCACGCCTTCTGACGCCATCTTTAGCAGCAACTCCGGCGAGAACTCGTCCGTCGCGGACACTGGCACAGAGAGTTCCTGACGGTCGCTCATGGTGCTGGCGAGGCACTTGATGGCTGGCACCCAATAGGCATCCCACTCCGGTCGTTGAGCCGCCACGGCCTTTCTCTTGGCAACCCAGTAGGCATCGCAGAGTTCCTTCGCGGTCGTGAAACGGTTCTCCGTGCGAGCCAGTCCGGCACCGACAAAGAGCGAGAGATTCTGCGGCAGGCGTAGCATGGCCTGCTGGGATGGGGTGAGTTTGGCGATGTCACCGCCCTCGCCCGCCAGCACGGCTTTGACTTCGTCGTCGGTGAACTCGCCGACTTCGATTGGAGTCTGGCCTTTCGGGAGGAGTTGCTTGAGCCGGTGGTCGTGGTCGAAGTCAAACTTCCGACAGGCCATCACGAGATGAATCTTGGCCTGCGAGCGAAGCCCCAGCACTTCGTCGCGAAGCGCGGCAATGACATCGAAGTATTCTATGCGACGCCCGGACACGGTGCTGACGCAATCGAGCTGGTCCACCACGAGCGCCACCGTCTGGCTCGGATAGTTGTCCGCCAGCACCAGCGCGGGAGACTCGCCCAACCCCAGTGCTTTACCCAGCGCGATGGTGTTGGCAACCGATTCGACATTGTCCAAACGGAAGGCCAGCACCGGCACGCCCGCCGTCTGTAAACCCTCCACGATTTGGCAGAGGCATGCACTCTTTCCGCCACCCGCCTTGCTGCTAATGAGGATATCCAGCGGTGCAGAGTTACTTTGGAACTTGGCAATCAAGTCGTCTGCCACCGCCCGCCGGATGGGAGTCCCACGAATCAACTTCGCGCGCTGCCCTGCAACATAGGCCCGCGTCGTCGCCAAGATTTTGTCCCGTGCTTCAGGAGAAGAGGCCCGCCGACGCTTGATGCCGCGACTCTGTAGATGGTTTTCAATGTCAGCCGCTGTGAGTGTTTCGTGTGTGCTGCTCAGATACAGGCTTCGCAAGACATCCATGGTGGTCTGCCAAGCCCCCTGAAAGGTCGAACCGAGGACACGGCCAAGTTCCAATTCGAGTGTTACTTCATCTGCGCTCCTCACCGTCACCGTGCGGAGGAAGTTGAAAACTTCCTCCGCATCGGGCGAACCTAAGTGTTGCTTTAGCTCCGCAAACTGCTTACCGCGCGTCTTGCTCAGGAAGTGGTCTTGGAACTCGGCAAACGACTGAGCCGCACGCGCGTTTTCCGTGAGCTGCTTCAGTTCCGGTGAGCCGGAGATTGAGGCGAACACGCAGCGGTCACCGGCACGGAACTTTTCAAAGAAGAACTCCAAGACTGACTGCAATGCACCGATGGACCAAGTGTCCCGGCTTGTCGTCTGGCGCTTTGCCTGCCAGTGCTCGCGAATGGTTCCGCGCACGAGATGAAATTCTGCCCCATCATCGCCGGGAGTTTCGATACGGATTGCTGACGCCTCACCGCTCAGGACAGCGAGGAAAGCATCAACTCCCCAAAGCGCCTCGTGAAAGAGCCCCGCCTTGTCTGCTGCGCCACCTGGATGTGTGCTCAGTGCCATGAAAACGTGAGCACCGCCTCGCCGGTCGGGCTTGGGCGCTGCTCGTCGCAGTTAGGTTGTCAGATGTCGCTTTCTTCAGCAACTCGCTAGCTTTCTTGCACCCCTTCAGGGTGCATGGCTTTTTGGGACGGTTACCGGGGGTAGTCGATCGCGTTGCTCGCTCGACCCCCGGCTACTATCTGTCAGCCCTCCGGGCTGTGGTGGTGCACTGCGCCTTTCGCATCAGCGGTGATCAGCGGCAATGAGCGGTTCCGCATTCGTGTGAATCTGAGTTCATTCATCCTTCCCGGTAACGCTTCGGGCCGGGCGGGCGTCAGAGAAGACATGAAGTTTCCCTGCTTGTTGCTCAGTGTGCTGTTCGCGGCGTTCACCGTTTCCGCCGCCGAAGCACCGGCGAAGAACATCGGCTTCAACGCGCTCGATGCAGCGGCGGAGAAGATCAACGTGCCCATGCTCATCATTGATGCTGGCATGGCGGAGTTGTTCGACATCCGGCAGAATGGCGGCAAGGTCGCCGAGATCCTCAAGGCACGCGGTGTTCCGGTGAGCCGTCATGTGCTTCCGGACATGTCGCACTACGGCATCTATCGGGAGGGCTTTGAGGAGGCGACGCGGGTGGAACTCGAATGGTTTGACGAGCATTTGAAGCGGGATGAGAAGTCCGCCCGTTGAAGTCAGCGTCATTCCCGGTTGGCCCTTCGTTCAGTCCTTCCAGTTTGGCATTCGATGTCGGTGCGTGATACGGCTTGTTCAATCACCGGAGTTCGATAGGCTTTCAGCAGCAATCCCATGAAACTTTCAGGCTTTTCCTCCCTGTTGCTGGTGGCCGGTCTCGCCCATGCCGCCTTCGCAGCTTCACAACCCAACATCATTCTCCTCATGCCCGATGACATGGGCTGGGGGGACATTGAAGTGCATGGGCATCCACTGATCAAGACGCCTGTGCTGGACCGCTTTCACGCAGAGAGCGTGCGCTTCACGGATTTCCATGTCAGCCCGACATGCTCGCCAACGCGTGCGGCGTTGATGACAGGCCGTCACGAAATGAAGAGCGGCATCACGCACACCATCCTGGAGCGCGAAAGAATGTCGTTGAAAGCCGTCACCATGGCGCAGGTGCTCAAAGGCGCCGGTTATGCCACGGGCATTTTTGGCAAATGGCATCTGGGGGACGAGGAACCATATCGTCCCGGCAGGCGCGGCTTTGATGAGGTGTATATCCACGGCGCGGGCGGCATCGGCCAGACGTATCCCGGGAGCTGCGGTGATTTTCCGGACAACAAATATTTTGACCCCGCGCTGCTGCACAATGACAAGGTGGTGAAGACCAAGGGCTACTGCACGGACCTCTTCTTCAATCAGGCCGCCCGGTGGATCAGCCAGCAGAAGCAGGCTGGGAAACCCTTCTTTGCCTACATCACACCCAACGCGCCGCACGGGCCGTTGATCAGTCCTGGGCCGCAGTATGATCGTCTCTATGAGGGCAAGGAGATCGACGGCAAGAAGCTCAGTGAAGGCGATGTGGCCTATCTCTCGATGATCACCAACATCGACGAAAACTTCGGCAAGATGCTGGCACGGCTCAAGGAGTTGGGCATCGAGAACGACACGCTCGTCATTTTCCAGAGCGACAATGGCGGCACGCACACCAAGCTTTTCAGCGGCGGTTTTCGTGGCGGCAAGGGCTCCGTCTATCATGGCGGCACGCATTCCCCCGCGTTCTGGCGCTGGCCGGCGGCCTTCAAGGGCGGCGTGGATTGTGATGCGTTCACCGCGCACATCGACGTGCTGCCGACGCTGGCGGAGATCGCCGGTGTGAAACTCACCGGAGATGTGGCGAAGCAGGTGGAGGGGCGCAGCATGTTGCCGCTGTTGAAGAATCCAAAGGCCGCCTGGCCGGATCGCACGCTCGTGACGCACACCGGTCGCTGGCCGCACGGACAGGCCGCGCAGTCGAAGTTCAAAAGCAGCTCCATTCGTGACAGCCGTTTCCGGCTCGTGAACAACACCGAACTCTACGACCTCAAGGCTGACAAGGGCGAGACCACCAACGTCATTGAGAAGCATCCGGACGTGGTCGCCAAGCTCCGTGCGGCCTACGACAAATGGTGGGATGAAGTGCAGCCGATGCTGATGAACGAGGATGCGGTGGGGCCCAAGGTCAACCCGATGAAGGAGCTTTACTGGAAGCAGTTCGGCGGCGGACCAGACGAGGCCTTGAAACGGAGAATGGACCCCGATGCCGCGCCGAAGGAGGCCCCGAAGGCGAACCGCAAGAAGAAGGGTGAGCAGAAGTGAAGTGGTCGTATCGGGCTGGTTGCGAGCTGGTGTTGCCGCAGTTGCCCTGTTTCACCTTCAGTGCTGCGGGTCCACGGGCATGAATCGATAGCCTTTTTCGGGAAATGCCCGGCTGTTCATGGCGTCGCTGTTGCCCTGCCACTTGGAATCCGGCGCAACAAGCCTCAATCGCGGAGCGTTGGTGGCCGGGTCGTGGATGTTGCTTGCGTCGATGTTCACGCGCCCGCTGCCTGTCGCCCGGCGGGGCTCTTTCACGGCTCCCAGCAGACAGTTTCGGAGGGTGACCGGCGCACGCGCGTGATCGTCGGTTTCGACGGCGGCATGACTGAGCGAATAAAACGTGCTGCGGGTGACGGTCACGGGTCCGCCATCGCACCAGAGACCGGTCGGGGCATAACCGCTGAAACAGTCTTCCAAAGTGGCGGTGGTCCAGATGCGGAAGTTGCGACTGTTGCCGCCGGCGACGCATCCCTTCAAGACGACGTCAGGCGGTTTGAGATCGAATCCGCCGTCCTGATTGCGAAAGGCGCGGCAGCGGAGAAAGGTCACGCCAGTCGTAGTTTCCTCGACCACAAAGCCGTCGCCGTTCTTGTAGCTGCTGGTCTGGTGCGGCATGAGGTGATTCCGCGCCACGCAATCCTCGAACAACAGCGTCTGGTTGGGGCGCGTCCGACCATTGGCGAAGAATCCGAAGGGCAGCGGTTCGGTGAGCCGCTCCCAGCCCGCGTCACCTTCCGAGCAATCCGCCTCGCAATGGCGCACGGTGACATTCACGCAACCAGATTCGAAGCGGAAGGCATGCTTGGTGCACCGTCTCACCTGGCAGTTCTCCAGCACGAGGTCGCGGCAGTCGCTGAGGTAAAATCCATGCCGGACTCGTGTGATGCTGATGTTTTCAAACCGCAGGCCGGCACGCACCGATCCCCCTTTCGCCGGAGGTGCGAGCACGGCCATTTGATGATCACGAAATCGCAGGCCGCGCAGGATGATGTGTGATGCCGAGTGGCCAAATTCCACCGCGATGGAACCCTTGTCCGGCTTGTGCTCGCTCCACTTGCCGGTGATCAAGGGCAATTCGCCGCCGCGATCGATGCCCTCGATGATCACAGGTTGCTCCGCCGTGCCGCTCACTCTGATTTCGAGTTCCAATTCCAGATACGTGCCACTTCCCAGCAGCAGGCGATCGCCTGCTTTCAAGCCTTTCGAGACGATTTCCTGCACAGCATTGGCACCGAGGGCGTTCTCCCAGCCTGTTCCGTCCGCCCTGCCTGTGGCACGCGGCAGGACATGCACCTCACGCCCTGTGGCGCATTGCACGCACGCAAGGAGAGTAATCAAGAAGAGGGCTCTCATGGTGCGGTGCCGGCTGTGAATCTTCGTCTCGAATCAACGCGGCGATCATCCTCGACCTGAGCTGCCAGCGGCAGCAGTGCGCGGACGATCTTGCCGGGGTCCGCATGTTCCGAGTTGCACATCACCGCAACACCGATGTTGGCCGCCGGGTCCATCAGCAGATACGTCTTCGTCTTTTCCTGCGAACCACTGTGGCCGACCAGTGTGCGTCCATTCTCCTGCGTGACGCTGAACCCCATGCCGTAACGAGTCGCCTTGCCATCGCGTGTGCGTTGCGGCGTCCACATCATGTCCCGCGTGGCGGGCCTGACCAGTTCCCCGCGGAGCAATGCCGCGCCGAATTCCGTCAGCGCTCCAATGTTCGAGATGTAGCCGCCGCCACCGAGTTTCCAGCTCACGTCCGTGTCGGTGGAACGGACAACCACTCCCAACACGCGCCGGTAGCCGATTGTCCGTCCTGGAATGTCGATCCACTGGTAATCCGGCTGGAGTGTGTGCAAACGGAGCGGTTTCGCGATGCGGTCATCCACCTGTTTCGCAAACGGCTCACGTCCGGCGCGTTCGACCACCGCACTGAGCAGCATGAAACCGTGCGTGGTGTAGGAGTATTTCTCGCCGGGTGCAGCCACCAGCGGTGATTCCTTGAAGGTGTCGAGTGCCTGCACCACATCGGCGAAAGGATGCGGCGAGTCATAGCTGCGCCGGGTGCGGACGACCGGCCCGTTCGAGTAATGCACAATGCCACCCTGATGGCCAAGAAGCTGCCGGGTCGTGATGGGCGTGCCCTTGTCCGGCCATTCGGGGACCAGTGCCCGCACATCCGCGTCGAGGTCCAGCCGGCCACGCTCCCACAATTGCAATGCCGCCACCGCCGTCAACGGCTTCGAGATCGAGGCCCAGCGGAACAGCGTGTGTTCATCCACCGGGATTTTCGCTTCGCGGTCCGCCCAGCCGTAACCCTTGAGCATCCTCACACGCCCGTCCACGATCACGCCCACTGCTGCGCCGACAATCTGCTGCTCGCGCAACTGCGTCTCCATCACCGCGTCCACTGCGGCGATGGTTTCGAGTGGAAGCGGGCGTGGTGCCGTGGCGCAGCCGGTGAACCACAGAACGGCGCAGAGCGCGAGAAGAGTGGCAAACGCTGGCCTGCTGGCACGGGTCATGCGCCGGATGGTGGCTGTGACCCCGTGGACTGTCACGAACTACATGCTCCACCAACCCGCGAGGAATCAATGACTGCTGGGAACACTGTTACAATGCCTGCGCGGACGCAGCATCCAGCAGCAGCAACGCGTTAGCCTGATGGCGGAGAATGGTGGCGGGGCAGGCCGTTGAGACGGGTTCCGAGAGCGTGCGTTTGACGATGTCCGCCTTGTGGGCGCCGGGGCAAAGGCAGACCAGCTTCCGTGCCGCAAGCAGTGCCGGGATGGTCAGCGTCAGCGCGTAGCGCGGCATGGAGTCCACGTTCGTGAAATGGCCCTGGCTGACCTGCTGTTTCAGGGTGATTTCATCCAGCGCAATGATCTTCACCGCCAGCGGATCGTTGAAATCCGCCACGGGTGGATCATTGAAGGCCAGATGGCCATTGTCGCCGATGCCCAGGCAGCAGAGATCGATGGGCTGGGCCTTCAACAGCGCACCGTAGCGTTCGCATTCCTTGATGGGCTCCATGGCGTCGCCCTGAAGGTAATGGAAGACCTTGGGCTTGAGCTTGGATTCGACACGCTCGCGCATGTAACGGCGGAAGCTCGCCTTGTGATGCGCGTCGATGCCCAGATATTCGTCCATGTGAAAGAGCGTGATCCTGGACCAGTCCACACCGCCGAGACGCACGAGCGCATCGAGAAACTGGAGCTGTGAGTTGCCGGTCGCAAGGATGGCCGCCGCTTCACCCTGTCGCGCGATGGCATCGGCCAGATGGGCTTGGACGATGTGCGCGGCGGCATCGGCGAGATCAGCGGGGGTGGCGTGGACCTCTACCGGAAGGGCGTCGGCATTGAAACTGCGGACTGGCTGCGGCATGGCGTTGAGAAATTGATTTAACAAGCTCCCGGCGCATGGTTACGTTCCGGGCACGCCGCGCAGCTTATTCAACTGGAAAACCGCATGGCAAGCCGCGCGTCAACACACCCGCACCCATGAACAGTGGAGAAACAACGGCCTGGCATTACCGCCACCGCGACCCCTGGCTGCTGCGCTGGGAAAACGGCATCATCACCGAGTTGAAGCCCGTATCCACCCAGCCTGAATACGGCGTGTGGATGGCGCCCTCGCTGGTGGACATCCAGGTGAACGGCTTTGCGGGTGTGGATTTCCAGCGGGATGGATTGACGGAAGCGGACCTGCTGAAGGCCACGCACGGGCTTCGCAAGGCGGGCTGCACACATTATCTGCTCACGTTGATCACCGACGAGTGGGGCGCGTTGCTGGCCCGGCTGAAGCACATCAAAGCCTTGCGGGATGCGAACCCTGAACTGCGGGATGCAATCTTTGGCTGGCATATTGAAGGCCCATTCCTGTCCGCCGAACCGGGTTTCCGTGGCGCGCACAATCCCGATGTCATGTGCGATGGCACACCGGCGCACATCGACCAGCTCAAACAGGTGACACAGAATGATCCCGTGCTGATCACCGTCGCGCCGGAACGCACAGGCTCGATGGAACTCATCCGTGCGGCGCGCAAGGCCGGGTTCCAGGCAAGCCTCGGTCATTCCAATGCCTCACAGAAACAACTATGCGATGCTTTGCTGGCCGGTGCAGGTGGGTTCACCCATCTCGGCAATGGCTGCCCGCAGCAGCTTGACCGCCATGACAACATCCTCTGGCGCGTGTTGGACACGCCGACACTCACGGTGGGTCTCATTCCGGACAAAATCCATGTGTCGCCACTGTTGTTCCGATTGGCGCACAGGGTGATGGAGCGTGAGCGGATTTATTACACCACGGATGCCATGGCGGCTGCGGGCGCGCCGCCCGGCCGATACTCGATCGGCCGTGTGGAAGTGGAGGTGGGTGCCGACCGTGTCGTGCGATTGCCGGGCAGCCAGCATTTCGCGGGTTCCTCGCTGACGCCCATCGAGGCACCTTTCTTTGCCGGGCAGATGCGCGACGTGATGTGGCAGGACTGCTGGGATCCCATTTCGGTGGTGCCGGCACGTTTCATGGGGCGCAAACATGAACTGGCGGTGGGATGCCCCGCGCATTTCTGCATTTTTTCCGCATCCGAAACGAACGCATTGACCGGTTTGAAGGTCCATTACCACGGAGCCCTTCAATCATAGCCAACCATGAGCACCACGCTCGAAGCATCCATCGCTTCATCCCACACCAGCAGTTCCTTCGCTCAGGCGCGGGAGATTCACCAGCGCATCGTCGCGAACATAGGACGGGTCATGCGTGGCCAGGACGCTGCGGTCCGGCAGTTGATGGCCGCCTTTGCCAGTGGTGGACACGTGTTGCTGGAAGATTTTCCCGGCACGGGCAAGACCACGCTGGCCAAGGTGCTGGCACGCTCGATCGATGGTGACTTCAAGCGCATCCAGTTCACGCCCGACCTGCTGCCCGGCGACATTCTGGGCGTCTCCATCTACAACCAGAAGAATCAGAACTTCGAGTTCCATGCCGGGCCGGTGTTCGCCAACATCCTCCTGGCGGATGAGATCAACCGCGCCTCGCCGCGCACGCAATCGGCCCTGCTGGAGGCGATGGCCGAGGGCCAGGTGAGCGTGGAGGGCGTGAGGCGGCAACTGGACGCATTGTTCTTCGTGATTGCCACGCAGAACCCGGTGGAATTTCGCGGCACCTATCCTCTGCCCGAGGCGCAGATGGACCGTTTTGCGCTGCAATTCCAGCTTGGCTATGTGTCCGCCGAGGACGAGGTGGCCGTGCTGTCAGCCCAGGCAAAACAGCATCCGCTCGAAACGGTGGAACCGTGCGCGACCGTGGCCGATGTGCAGTTGCTTAAGGAAACTGTCGCCGCCGTGCGCATCAGTGAGGAACTGAAGCGTTACATTGTCGATCTGGTGGGTGCGACACGCACCGCCAAGGGCGTGCAACTGGGAGCCAGCCCGCGGGCTTCGCTGGCGCTGATGAAGGCCTCGCAGGCGCTGGCGTTGTTTGACGGGCAGGCCTTTGTCGCACCCGAAAACATCCAGGAACTGGCCGTGCCGGTGATTGCCCATCGCATGGTGCTGGATCCGCAGGCGCGCTTTGGCGGGTTGACCGCCGCCAGCGTGGTTCAGGACATCGTCAAGCAACTGCCGGTGCCGGCTTGAAACTCCTGGCAATCGTCCACCTGTCGGACGCCCCTCCGGACGAGCGATCTTCCTTTCCGCCATGGAATCCGGCCCTGGTTCCCGATGATGCAGCGGCCGGAATTCTTGCGCAGTTATGCCGTGTGATGGTTCGTCATCTCATGATGGCCTGTGATCATGTTTGTTTTCCGTGGTTTGGTGGAGGAGGGGCGAGGTCCTTTTTGGCATGGTTTTGCTTAATTTGGCGATGAAGTCCGGAAGAGTTCCTTTTGCCCCCATGCTGGCGACAGGGGGCAGTCTGTCCGCCTGGGAAAGGAAGGCCGCTAATCCTGGTCATAAAGGAATTCAAAAACTGCCAAATCAGGCGGAAGTGTGCTTGCGTGCCAGCGGGCGGGTTGTTAATTATCCCGGCTCGTTCTGCGAGCAAGCAGGCGATACAAATTGGCAAACAACCGCAAACAAGCCTGAAAGAGGGCTTTTTTGCGGGGAAGAGATGGAAGCTGTTGACGCGGTATTGGTGCGGGACCGAGCCCAGATAACATGTCCGACGTATTTCCAAAGTGGACCAACAAACTGCCTGTGCGGGTGATTGCCGGATTGATTCTGGCAGGCGCGGCGGCGGTGAGCGGCGTCACTTACTATCTTTCCCCGAAATATGCGCGGGTGGGCTACCAGCCGCCGCAACCAGTCCCATTTTCGCACACCATCCATGTCAGCCAGGTGGGTCTGGACTGCCGGTATTGCCACAGTCACGTGGAAAAATCGTGGTATTCCAACGTGCCCTCCAGTTCCACCTGCATGAACTGCCACAACCAGGTGTTGAAAGACGATCCCCGGCTGGAACTGGTCCGTCAGTCCTACACGAACAACACCCCGGTGCCCTGGGTGCAGATCCACAAGACGCCGGATTACGTGTATTTCAACCACGCCGTCCACGTCACGCGCGGCATCAGTTGCGTGAAGTGCCACGGTCAGGTCAACGAAATGGACGAGGTTTACCATGCCAAGCCATTTTCCATGGCGTTTTGCCTGGAATGCCATCGTGATCCCGCCCAGCACATTCGTCCGCGGGAACATGTCACGGATTTGAACTGGAAATGGAGCGAAGACCCGCACATCAACGAGGCGCTCCAAAAACAACACGGCCAGGAGCTGGTGCACAGCTGGAAAGTCATGGCCTCGCAGAATTGCACCGCCTGTCATCGATGAAAACCGTCCCGCCACCATGCCCTGAGCCGGAGAACGGCCCGAAATACTGGCGCAGCCTTGATCAACTGGCTGACACCCAGGAGTTTCGGCAATGGCTGGAGAAGGAGTTTCCGCATGGTGCGAGCGAGCTGGCTGATGGCCCCAGCCGCCGTCAATTCGTCAAAATCATGTCCGCCTCCTTTGCACTGGCGGGCCTGGGTTTGACCGGCTGCCGTCGTCCCGAGGAGACCATTCTCCCCTTTGGCAAGGCACCGACAGGTTATGTGCATGGTGTGCCGCAGTTTTACGCGACCGCCATGCCGACGCGTGCCAGTGCCATTCCGTTGGTCGTGCGCGCTCAGGATGGCCGCCCGATCAAAGTGGAGGGCAATCCGCAGCATCCGGCCAGCAATGGCGGCACCGATCAGTTCGCCCAGGCATCCATTCTGGGGTTGTATGACCCGGATCGCGCCACCAAATGCAAGCGCGACGGTCAGGTTTTGCCAAAGGACGAGGCGAAAATTGCCCTTTCAGCACTTGGCAAAGAGATCGCCGCCAGCAAGGGTGCCGGGACGGCATTCCTGCTGGAGCGCAGCAGTTCGCCCTCGCGGCAACGCGTGCTGTCGGAGATAAGGAAGAACTGCCCACAGGCGAAGTTTTTCGTCCACGAGCCGGTGGATTTCGACATCCACCGCGAGGCCGCCAGCCTGGTTTTTGGCAAATCCGTCTCACCTGCATTTCACTTTGACAAGGCGAAGGTGATCGTTTCGCTGGACTGCGATTTCCTTGGTTCGGAGGAGGACACCTACATCCATGTCCGCCGTTACGCGAAGGGGCGGAAAATTTCCGGCCCGAACAGCTCGATGAGCCGTTTGTATGCCATGGAGGCATTGTTCACGCTGACCGGTGCCAATGCAGACCATCGCCTGCGTCTTCCTGCATCTTCAGTCGTGTCCGCCGCAGCCAAGCTCGCTTCTCTGGTGCTCGCTCACGGGCGTTCCAACGAAGTGGCGCCGACCCTGGTGACTCTGGCTGGTGGCAAGACAGTGGATGCCAAATGGATCACCGAATGCGCCGCCGACCTGATGGATGAGCACCATCACGGTGAAATCCTTGTGGTCGCGGGCCATCGGCAACCACTGGCAGTGCATGTTATCGCGCACGCCATCAATGCCGCTCTGGGTGCGGTGGGCAAGACGGTCACACTGCACGCTGCACCGGCTCAAGATTTTGGTTCACTCGCGGATCTGGCAGCCGCCTTGAACGGCGGCTCGGTGGAGACGCTCGTCCAGATTGGCGGCAATCCGGCCTACACGGCCCCCGCGGATGTTGACTGGGCCAAAGCTGTGGCCAAGGCCAGGCAAGTGGTCCGGGTGGGTGCTTACGAGGACGAATCCTACAATGCCAAGGGCTGGCACATTCCGCTGTCGCACTACCTGGAATCCTGGGGTGACGCCCGCACCGCTGATGGCACCTTGGTGCCCGTCCAGCCGTTGATTGCCCCACTTTTCGATTCACTGAACGATCTGGAGGTGCTCGGTTTGCTCGCCGGGCTTGAGTCATCGAATCCGCATGACATCGTTCGTGGCACTTTTGCGGGCATGGCGGGCAGTGACGAGAACGCGTGGCGGAAGTTTCTCCACGACGGTTTCCTCGCGAAGTCCGCTGCCGCACCCGTCAAGGCGGAGTTCAGCGCATCAGCCGCCGCCCGTGCCATTGCAGAGGCAAAGCTGCCTCCCGCCCCTGCTGAGAACGCCATGGAGGTGGTCTTCCATCGCAGTTACAGCCTGGATGATGGTCGGTTCTCCAACAACGGCTGGCTGCAGGAAACGCCTGATCCCGTCACCAAGCTGACCTGGGACAATGCCATTCTGGTGAGTCCAGCCACTGCGCAGAAACTGGGTGTCGAGATGGGCAAGGACTTGTTCACCGAGAGCAAGACCAACAAGGCCAGCGCCGGTTTGTTCGCCGAGAAAGTGGCGGAGGTGAAGCTGAACGGACGTTCCATCAAGGGTGCGGTCTGGATCCAGCCCGGCATGGCGGACAATGTCATCGGCCTTGCCCTCGGATATGGTCGTGACAAGGCCGGCCGGGTGGGAAATGGCAATGGTTACAACGCCTACAAGCTTCGCACGAGCGCCGGACTGCATTTTGCCGTGGGTGCCGTTCTTTCCGCGAACGGTGAAACCATGCCCGTGGCCTGCACGCAGGAACACGGCGCGATGGAGGGTCGTCCGATTGTGCGCGAGGCCAACCTCTCGCAATATGCCGCCAAACCGGACTTTGCCCGGAACATGGACTTGGAGTCGCCCGAGCACTCCAGTCACATTGACAAGGATCCTGCCCGCGGCGGTCTGCCCAAGACCATTTACAAGAAT
>CAYQCZ010000019.1:0-6498 GCA_964415955.1 uncultured Verrucomicrobiota bacterium
ACAGACTTTCTTTCGACATAGTCGTGCAGCTCTCGCAGGGCGCGGCGGATGACTCCTGTCTGGTGAATGATGAAATACGTCAGGTCATTTTCATCCGTTTCGGTGTGCAAAAAGGCCGTGGCATACTGCACGGGGGCTTTGCGGAGGAACTGCGATATGGAAATGAACTCAAAAAGCCAGTAACCCGCGTGCAGCATGTGCCAGTAAAACAAGGCCCGCGCTGTGCGTCCGTTGCCATCGACGAACGGATGGTCATAAGCGAGCCAGAAATGAAGGATGATGCCGCGTATGACCGGATGAATGAAAACCCCCGGTGTCATGCCGTTGGCAAAATCACACATCGCCTGCATCCGGGACGGCAGTTCCCCGGCTGGTGGAGGCTGATGAAACACTCTTCCCTCCATATCAGAAACATTGATGTTCTCTTCTTCACGCCTGAAACGGCCCGCACCGTCAGCAATGTCGAGAGCGTCCTCAGAAATCTCCCGGTGAATCTGAAAGACCATTTCTGCAGTCAATGGCCTGTCCTTCAATTCAACGATCCGCCGCATCGTAACGTAGTTGTTCACGATCATGCGTTCACTGCGGTCCCGCGGCTTTCTCCCCTCGGCAAGCATCTTCTTGGCGACCTCACGCGTTGTGACCGCACCCTCCAGCTGGCTGGAGGTGATGGCCTCCTCCATTAACGATCTCACCACATAACGGTCACGTTGCTCGGGATTGGTAATGGGCTCCGTGGTTCCAACAACGGTGCCACCACCTCTGTCAATTTGATGAAGCAGATCAGATACGAAATCGGGCACCATGAACTGAAATTCCCTTTGAGTTGTGTCGCAGTCCTTGAGAGGAATGCTGCGAAAGGCCATTCCTCGCTTGAGCTTGAGTCCCAGCCACCACTCTTCATGGGTCAAATCCCCCGGCGGCTTTCGATGCCGCACCTCATCCCAGTGCAGGTAATGCTCGCCCGCTGCGGGATCCACCACTTGTTGTAACATTGAGAAGAAGCGCTCAGGCTTCCCCAGCTTGGTAAACAAGAGCTGTGTCTTCATGGGACTTCGAGGCATGTGCATGCCGAACTATTAGCCAGCTATCAATTCAATGACAATTGATAGTTGGCTGATAGTTCTCTTGGTGCATTGTTAATGGCCCATATGTGGTGTGGCTTCTGATTTCCACAACAATCCATGGTGGTGTCGATGTCATGGGTTTGTTACGGCTGAAAATGTTTCTTGGCAAAACTCTCATGCCCGTCGTCTGGATTCCAAACCATGTCTGAAGAACGGGAGGCACAGGGGCCATCTTTTCCCGCCAACAAACATGACTGGCAGGTCGTGTGGAGGCGGCGAGTTGACTCATGGACAAATGTCATCCAAGGCGGCCCGCGCAAGAGGCAATTTCCGTTGACAGTTCCATAGCGTATCGGTGTCATTCGCGCCGTCGCCGCGCAATTTTTGGAATGAATCGTCGTGCTGTGTCGTCCTGGCGGCGGGTTTCTTTGAGGCAGTCATGAGCAAGAAAATCAATGTCGCCATTGTCGGTCTCGGGTTTGGCGCCGAGTTCATCCCCCTCTGGCAGAAACATCCCCATGCCGACTGCTACGCCATCTGCCAGCGCAACGAGGACAAGCTCAAGGCCGTGGGCGATTACTTCGGGGTCGAGCGCCGTTACACCGACTACGCCGCACTGCTCAAGGACAAGAATGTGGATGTCGTCCACATCAACTCGCCCATCCCGGACCATGCCTGGATGAGCATTGCCGCGCTCAAGGCCGGCAAGCACGTGGCCTGCACCGTCCCGATGGCCACCAACATCGAGGATTGCAGGAAGATCGTCGATCTGGCGAAACGCACCGGCCTCAAATACATGATGATGGAGACCGTGGTGTATGCCCGCGAATACCTCTTCATGAAGGAGCTGCTCGACAAGGGCGAACTCGGCAAACTGCAGTTTGTGCAGGCGAGTCATCAGCAGGACATGGACGGCTGGCCCAATTACTGGCCCGGTCTGCCGCCCATGTGGTATGCGACACACTGCGTCGGGCCCGTTGCCGGTCTGATCGGCAAACCCGCTGAATATGTGAGCTGCTTCGGTTCAGGCACCGTGCGCAAGGAACTCCAGAAATGCTACGGTTCACCCTTCGCCGTCGAGACGGCGCACATCAAGTTCAAGGACACCGATGTGAACGCCCGCATCATCCGCTCGCTGTTCGACACGGCTCGGCAATACCGTGAGAGCATTGACGTCTATGGCGACAAGAAATCCGTGGAATGGCCGCTGATCGAGCATGAGCCGCTGGTCATGCACACGGCCAAAAAACCCGAGCCCAAGATTCCCAAGCTGGTAAAATGCCCTGACTTTGCGAAGCGCCTGCCGAAGAGCATCGCCAAATACACGACTCAGGGCGTCTATGACTCCAGCAAGAAGACGCACCTGAGCTTTACGCAAGGCAGCGGCCATGGTGGCAGCCACCCGCACCTGGCACATGAGTTTGCCATGGCGCTGGTCGAAGGCCGCGACCCGTTCCCGAACGCCGTGCAATCCGCCAACTGGACCTGCGTGGGCCTGTGCGCCCATGAGTCCGCGCTTCAGGGCGGCAAGATCGTGAAGCTTCCCAAGTTCACCCTTTAACCTCATCAACCGAACCAACGCAGAAACACCTCTATGAACATCCAGAAGGACGGTATCTCTCCCAACGCGGGCCGGCTATTGTGGGCCGGTTTCATGGCCATTCTGGCCGCTGGTGTCGGTTTCGCCATTCGTGGCGGCATCTTCGACAACTGGGGCAGCGAATATAATTTCACCGCCACTCAGCTGGGTGCCATCGGTGGCGCCGGTTTCACGGGCTTTTGCTTCGGCATCATCGTGGGTGGCGTCATCTGCGACAAGATAGGCTACGCCAAGCTGGTGATCGCCGCCTTCGCACTGCACGTGCTGTCCTATGTGGTGACGTTCATGGCCACGGGACCGGAGAATGCCTACACGTTCCTCTACTGGGGCATGTTCATCTTCGCCTACGCCAACGGCACGCTCGAAGCCGTGGCCAATCCGCTGGTGGCGACGTTGTTCCCGAACAACCGCACGCACTACCTGAACATCCTCCATGCCTCCTGGCCTGCCGGCATGGTGCTGGGTGCCGTGGTCGGCTGGGTCCTGGACGACAAGATGCAGGTGGGCTGGAAATTCCAGCTCGCGCTCTACCTGATCCCGACCATTGCCTACGGCCTGATGTTCTTTGGCCAGCACATGCCCAAGTCCGAGGCGTCGGAGAAGGGCATGAGCCTCGGTGAAATGTTCAAGGATGTCGGCATGCTGGGCGCGCTTGTGGCCTGCGTGCTGCTTGCATTGTTCTTTGGTGACGTGCTGAAGCCCCTGCTGGGTGACTCCTCCAAGATGGCCGGCTACGTCATCGGCGGGGCGCTGGTGATTGTCGTGGGTGTCATGACGCAATTCTCGATGGGCTCCCTGCTGCTGTTCGTCCTTTTCATCACACACGCCCTGGTGGGAGCCGTCGAACTGGGCACGGACGGCTGGATTCAGAACATCACCGGCAATCTCTTCACGTCCGAGCAGGGCAAATACCTGTTCATCTGGACGTCCGCCATCATGTTCGGCCTGCGATTCTGCGCCCACTTCATTGAGAAGAACCTTGGCGTAAGCCCGGTGGGGCTGCTGCTCATCTGCTCGGTGCTGGCCTGCGTGGGCTTGATCCTCTCCAGCATGATGACCACGTTCGCCATCGCATTGCTGGCGCTCGGTGTCTATGCAGTCGGCAAGACCTTCTTCTGGCCCACCATGCTGGCGGTGGCTTCGGATCGCTATCCGCGCACGGGCGCGATCGCCATCTCCATCATGGGCGGCATTGGCATGCTGTCCGCGGGTTTGATCGGCGGTCCTGGACTTGGCTATGCGAAGGACCGTTTCTCCGGTGAGGAATTGCAAAAGGCCAATCCCGCGCTGGCAGCCCAGTATAAATCTGCGACAAGCAGCAAGTTCCTGATCTTCGACGAGGTGTATGGATTGGATGGTGCCAAACTGGGCGAGGCTCAAAAGGCCAGCCCCAGAACCCCGGACCAACAGGCCGTTGTGGATGCGAGCATCCAGGGTGATCGTCGCACGCTGAAGGCAGATGCCTTCATTCCGGCCGCCATGGCGTTGATCTACCTCGGCATCATGCTCTACTTCAAATCCATCGGCGGCTACAAACCGGTGCATATCGACACGGAGAGAGTCACCGGCGGCATCAATGGACCTATGGAGGCCTGAGCATTTGGGTCAATCTGCGAGAAGCGGCACCGGTCCCCGGGGCCGCTTTTTGTTTTGGCAGAACACGTGTGCAGGCGTAGTCTCCAAACGTGCCGACGACGGTTTCAACTTCTGACAAGACGCATTTCCAGCTCTGGACGGCCGAGGACTTTCTGGACTGGCTGAAACCCGGGGTTCATGCGGACTTGATCGACGGGGAGAAGTTTACGCATTCACCGGTCAATCTCAAACACGCCAACCTGCTCAACTTTGTAGATCATTTGTTACGCAGCCATCTGGAACGACACAGGCTTGGTGTGCTGTATCGCGAAGTTGTGGCCGTGAAGCTGGGCTCGCGCAACGTCTTCCTGCCGGACCTGTGCTACTTCACCCCCGAACAGGTGCCGCTGCTGCTGGAGACGCATGCCCCCGTCGCACCCACGCTGGTGGTGGAGGCGTTGTCCGCGCGCACCGCAGACCGCGACGTCGGGCCGAAGTTCGCCGCCTACGAGGAACATGGGGTGAAGGAGTATTGGATTCTCGATCCCGATCACCTGGCGCACCGCTTCTATCACCGCGAAGGTGAATTGCTGGTGGAATTTGCCGAAGGTGCGGATCGGGTTGATTCGCACAGCATCCCGGGGTTCTGGCTCAAGCGTTCGTGGTTGAATCCCGGGCATTTGCCCGAAGTGACGGCCTGCCTCGGCGAGATCAACAGTTGAGGTTTTTCCTCCCCGGTGGCTGATTTTCTCCCGTGTGGTTTCAACTGCGAGGAGGACGAGAACGAACCAGCAGTCACTCCACCCGTTCCACCTTGATGCGGCGTGCGTCGCTCACGCCGATTTCCACGAGGCCGGCATTCTCATAAAGTTCCATGCTGGTCTTGGGATTGGGGATTTCGGCACGGGCCCGTTGACGGTCCAGTTCCTGGATGGAAAGCACATCCAGCGCGACCGGGTCCTTGCTGAGACGCAGTTCGTTCAGGATGGCGGAATAGTGGAGCAGGCTGCGTTGCTCGCCCTGATACTGGCAGATCAGCGCATCCGTGATGTTCAACACCACGCGGTCGCCCAGCACGGGCAGTGCGAACAGCTCCGGCACGGCCACGTTCAGGTGCGCGCGGCTGGACTCAAAGCGCAGGGAGTTGTCCACGCTGCCCATGGCCAGGCTGTAAAGGTGGCCTGTCACTCCGGCGAAATTGTGGTTCAGCAGCGGTGTGATGTTGATGATCCTGGTCATCTGCTGCGTGACCAGACGGCTGACGTAGGACTTGCGCCCCACACCCTCACCCTTGCGCCCGAACTCGAAATCCCCCCACACCAGGTTGCCAATCAGGGATGACTCGTAAAACTCCTTCTCGTCGTAGCCGGTGTCCACGCTGGCGGCGACACGGATGCCCAGCCTGGTCGCCAGTTCAAAATATCCGGCCAGCCTCAGGTCATGTTGGAACTTGTCCCACACAATGATGTTTGCAGGGGGCAGCCCGGCGTCGATCAGCCCACGGACCACGGCCTCCACCACGTCGCGCCGGGTGCCGCCGCTTGGGCCCGGACTGGAATAGACCTTGATGCCCACCTTGTCCTCGGCCGTGACCAGGCTCAGCCAGGCCTCCTTCGGACTGGGTCTGCCCGTGTAAGCCGTGATGGCGCGCTGGACCAACGCCTGCACCTTGGCAGGCCTGGGCACAAAGGCATCCACCGTGTCCGGTTCGCGGACGATGACCACCCGCGCCAGCGGCGGCAGGGCGGAGCCGGCCAGTGCAGGAGGTTCGGCCACGGGCCTGTCTGCCGCAGGCAGCGCCGCCAGGGAGATGATGAATGCAAGCCAGGGCAGCAAATGCCCCGCCTGCCGTGTGTTTCTTGACTCTCGCAACATCGGGTGTTACCAGCCTAGCCGATGCATCGTATGAAGAAAAGCGTCCAACGGTCCCTGTTTTGCAGCGGACTGCTGGCCGCGCTCCTGATGACCGCGTGCAGTCCCGATGGTCCGGCACTTCTTTTGGAAGGAGACAGCCTGCTGCGTGAAGGCCGGACTGAGGCAGCCCTTTCCCGGCTGCAACAGGCCGTGCAATTGCTGCCGAACAACGCACGCGCATGGAATCACCTCGGACTGGCGCAACACCAAAACCGCCAGTCCGCCGAGGCCGTGAAGTCCTATCAGCGCGCCCTGCAACTCGATCCCGCGCTCACCGAGGCCCGATACAATCTCGGCTGCCTGTATCTGGAAATGAACAGGCCCGCCGAGGCCGCCCAGGAA
>CAYQCZ010000019.1:6508-14412 GCA_964415955.1 uncultured Verrucomicrobiota bacterium
CACCGTGTTCCACAGGGATTCCCCCGATGGCTGGGTGAAACTGGGTTATGCCCAGCTCCGGTCCGGACAAATGCCGCGGGCACAGCAAAGCTTCACGCGCGCCTACCAGTTGAACCCGCGCAGCCCGGACGCGCTCAATGGACTGGGCATGATCCTGGTCCGCCAGCAGAAGGTGCGCGAAGCCGGAAGCTGGTTTTCGGCGGCGTTGCAGCAGCAGAAGGATTTCGCACCAGCACTGCTGAACCTCGCCGTGCTCACCCAGCAGCATTCCACCAACCACGCCACGGCGTTGAAACTTTACAGGGATTATCTCGCGCTGAACCCGCGACCGGCCAACTGGATGGCCGTGGAGGAGGTCGCCCGCAGGTTGGAGGCAGAATTGCACCCGGGGGCCGCCGGCAGCATCACGCAGGCGGTAAAGACCAACGGGCCGGCCGTTGCCGTCGCCACAGCCGTTGGACCCGCCGGCACACCGGCATCCAATGCCGCCCTTACCCCGGCACCCGCGCAGCCCGCGCCCGTGCAAACCCTCAAGCCGGAACCGCCCAAAATTGTCGCCACCGCTCCCGAGGTCCCGCCCGGTCCGAAGCCGCCCGAACAGCCGATCACCGTGGCCAGGGCCGCAACGCTGCCTCCCGCGAGCGTTTCACCGGCATCCACGCCGGCCGTTGTGTTGGAGCGCCCACGTCCGCCCTCCACCGTGGTGGTGGTGCGGCCGCCCACACTGCCATCCGCACGACCTGCCGTCGAACCAGCCACGCCCCGTTCCACTCCTGTGCCCCCGCCGAACATCGTGGTTCCCGCTCGCGAAGCCCCGCCTGCCACGGAACCGGTGCGCCCGGCCACGCCGGATTCCCCTGGAACAACTCCACCCAGTGTCTCCCCGGCAAAAGAACCAGCCAGACCCGGCTTCTGGGATCGCATGAACCCGTTGCGTCTTTTCCGCACGCCGGAAAAGCCTGCCACGCCATTGCCGGGCGATCCCCCGCAACGCGCCACACCATTGGCCTCCACGAGCACGCCGCCGCCCGCCACCACGCCGGACATCGCAGCCAATGAACCGGCACCATCACCCTCAACACCCAGGCCCGCTGCGCCGGTGCGCCCCGCACTTCCGGAGCCAGAGAAACCCGCGCCGCCGCCCATCATACGTTACCGCTACATCGCACCACCGGCACCGAGGACCGGTGACCGGGCGAAGGCGGAGGAACATTTCACCAGGGGCATGCTGGCCCTGCGGGCCGGACGCCACGAGGATGCGATGAGGGATTTTCGCGAAGCGACGATTGCCGATCCCTCTTACTTCGAGGCCCAGTCCAATCTGGCCGTGGCCGCAATGCAGGCCGGGGAACTGAAGCTCGCCCTCAGCGCCTCCGAGCATGCACTCACACTCCAGCCGGGTTCATCCACCGCGCGAAGCAATTTCGCGCTGGCCCTGCAACGCGCCAACTACCCGATGGATGCGGCGCTGGAGCTGCGCAAGGTGCTGGCCCTCGATCCTGACAATGAACAGGCGCACTTCGCGCTCGGGGGCCTTTATGCGCGGCAGTTGAACGATGGCGCCCGCGCCCGGGAGCATTACCGCAGGGTGCTTGAATTGAACCCGCGACATCCTCAAGCCGAGGCCATCCGCTACTGGCTGGCGGCTCAAACACGCTAGCAATCCTCCAAGTCCCCATTTTCTTCGCGACAAGTGCCCCTGCAGATTGTTGATAGACATTTATGCCCACCGCCCCGATCACTGAACATACGGCCACCCGCCCTGCAACCGGCCCCAACGGTCTGGACATCGTGGCCCTGCTCAAGACGCACGAGGGGGAGAACTACGACCTGCACGCGCAGCACATCAACCCCGCCAACGTCCGCACGCTGAAAACCATCGGCTTCGACCGCTGTTACACCCGCGCCGAGGGGCCGTATCTGTGGGACATCGAAGGCACGAAGTATCTCGACCTGTTGTCCGGTTACGGTGTGTTCAGCCTAGGGCGCAATCACCCGGAGATACGACGCGTGCTCAGGGAGTTTCTGGATGCCAATTACTCCAGTCTGGTGAAGATGGAGGCGCCGCTGCTCTCCGGCCTGCTGGCGGCCGAGTTGAAGAAACGCATGCCCAACCAGCTCGACTACGTGTTCTTCACGAATTGCGGCGCATCGGGCGTTGAGACCGCGATCAAATATGCAAAGTGCGCCACGGGAAAACCAGCGCTCATCCACTGCAAGAAAGCCTTCCACGGCCTGAGCTACGGTGCGCTGTCGCTCAACGGCGACGAAAGTTTCAGGGATGGCTTCGCGCCTTACCTGCCGGACTGCCGTGCGATTCCCTTCAACGACCTCGATGCCCTCGAAGCCGAGTTGAAGAAGGGCGACGTGGCGGCGTTCATCGTCGAGCCCATCCAGGGCAAGGGCGTGAACATTCCCTCACCCGGATACCTGACCGGTGCCATCAAGCTCTGCCGCAAATACAACGCCATCTTCATTGATGACGAAGTGCAGGCCGGCATGGGACGCACGGGCAAGTTCCTCGCCATCGAGCATGACGGGCCGGACGTGGACCCGGACATCGTGGTGTTGTCGAAGGCGTTGTCCGGCGGCTTCGTGCCCGTGGGTGCGGTGCTCGCGAAAAAGTGGATTCACGACAAGGTGTTCTCCTCCATGCAGCGCTCCGTGGTGCATTCGTCCACCTTCAGCCAGGGCAGCTTTGCCATGGCATCGGGACTGGCGACGCTGGATGTCATTGACCGCGAGAACCTGATCGAACGGGCGCGTGTTTACGGGGACAAGATCGGGCAGGGATTGCAGGCAATGGTCCCAAAGTATGAGTTCATGAAGGAGGTCCGCTGGAAGGGCATGATGACGGGCATCGAGTTTGGTCCGCCCAAATCACTGGGTCTGAAGATGGCCTGGACCATGTGCCATACCATGGACAAGAGCCTGTTTCCGCAGGCCGCCGTGATGCCATTGCTCGACAAGCATCATATCATCACGCAGGTCGCCGGACATGCCATCGACGTTGTGAAGCTGCTCCCGCCGCTGATCATCGGCGATGACGATGTGCGATGGCTTCTGGAAGCCTTTGAGGACGTTCTTCAAGGCATGCACAAGTTCCCCGGCCCCGCCTGGGATGTCCTGGCCGACATCGGCAAGGCCGCACTGACGACACGGGCGAGGTAGAATCAGGCTCCTTGCGTTCAGGAAGCCCCCAAGCCCCGGACGGTGTGAAACCTCGCAATGAACCGTCAATGCATGCCCTCATCACAGGCATGCCCTACCACACGGTGAAGCGGAAAAAACGCTGATCGTGCGGCGAGACAGTCAACACTCGCTCGGTGCCGGTGGTGGTAACCGTGTTGGTGACGAGGGACCAGTTCTTCAGATCGGTCGATTCTTCAAGCACGGCACCTTCGACAATCATGGGGAAACCTATCTGCAACAGCTGGTTTCCGACAGCGCGCGTGGTCAGCAACGGCATGGCTCCAAGAACCCGGATTGTCACCGGAGCGGACAGTCCACGCCGGCCGCCGTTGTCATAGGCCTTGGCGAGCAGCGTGTATGCCCCGGGCGGCGGATTGGTCCAGGTGAAGGTGAATGGCGGGCTGAAGAGCTGCGCCAGTGTGTTCGTGCTTTCGTAGAACTCGACGGCGTAAATGCCATCGGTGTCCGACGCGCTCGCGGTGAGGACGATGTTGCTGGGGCTGACAAACCAGGAATTGGTGGCGGGCGCGAGCAGGCTCACGACGGGCGGCGTGTTCGCGCTGGAGTTGATCGCAAGCGTGACCACGGCTGGATGCGAGTTGGTCTTTCCGTCGTTCGCCACGAAGCAGAAGTAGTCCGGGCCGGAAGTGTTGTTGTTCGGCGTGTAGGTCAGGTTGGGGGCGGTGCCGGAAAGCACGCCCCGGTTCGGCTGCGTGGTGATGGTGTAGGTCAGCGGATCGCCATCGCCGTCGTGGCCCGCGAGCGTGATGGGCTTGGAGGTGTTGAGTGAAACGAGCAGGCACTGCGGGATGGCCTGCGGGCGGCGGTTGGGCAGCGTGGAAGGCGGCGGCGTGTCGTCGTCGAGGATGGTGACGGTCGCCGTGGTGAGGCTGCCAAGCGTCGCGGTGCCAGTGGGGTTGGAGAGTGCGACGGTGAAACTCTCGCTGCTTTCGGCCACGGCGTCGTTGACGATGATTACGGTAATGGTCTTGGGTGCCGCGTCGCCGGCAGGCCACGACAACGTGCCGCTGGCGGCAGTGAAGTCAGCGGGAGAACTCGCGGCGCTGCTGGCGGTTGCGTAACTCACGCCCACCGCGCCGTTGGTGCCATTCACGCGCAGGACGGTGAGCGTGACGCTTCCGGCGGCTTCGTTGACGGAGTAAGTCGCGCTGGCGAACTGCAACTGGCCCGGCCCGGGCGGTGGCGCGGCCCCGGTGCTTTCGAGCGCGCCCAAGTCAGGCGCGGCTCCGAGGGTGGTGCGTGCTGCGAAGTTCTGCGGGGCGAGGTATTGCTGCGTGACATCGTTGGCAGGCAAGGCTCCGGCGGCGAGCGGGCCGGCGGCGTCGAGGGAGTTAGCGCCGGCGAGCAGCCGGTAATCCTTGGCGGCCATGTCAGCGAAGCCCGGATTGTTCGCGCCGGTGGCGTCGCCGACGATGAGGTTCTCCGTTCCGGTGAGCAGGCCTGACCAGCCTTGGCCCGGCACGTCCTTCAACCAGTTGGGGGTGATCCAGTTTTTTCCCAGCGTGACATTCCCGCCGCCGAGCAAGTTCGTGCCACGAGTGAAGAAATGCAGGGCGTTGTAAACACTGCTTTGCAGCGCGGTGTCAGAGTAGATGATGTTGTTGCGGAAATCCACGGTCTCGCAGGTTTGATTGGTGCCTGCATAGGTCGCGTCTGGCATCAGAAACAGGGCCAGTCCCTTGTGATGGTTTACCACGGTGTTGTGGTAAAAGTGCAGCGTGCCGCGATGCTGCACGGCGTAGGAATTGGGGCTGTTGAAGGCACCCCAGAAAATCATGCTCATGCTGCTGGGATAATCCTGAATGGTGATGAGATTCCCATAGACGTAGGAGTCGCGGTAGTCGGGTTGGGCATCAATGTAACCGCTGCCGCCCTGCGGGTCCGCAAGGTTCAGCACGTTGGACTGCTCGGTCATGTCGAACTCGTTGTAGCGGATGACCTGGCCGGACGAACGGTCCTTGATGGCGACGCCGCGCGCGCCGGGGCGGTGCCGCCCAAAGCGGTTGTATTGGTAGATGATGCCGACGCTCTCGGTGTAGCAGTGGTGCTCACCGAAGCCGTTGCTCAACGGCACGCCGCCGGGGTTCGCCGGGTCGGCGATGTAGGAATTCGAGTTGTCGTGGAAGTAATTCCGCTCGATGAGCAGCCGCGCGGAGCTTTGCGCCGCGCCGTTCTTCGAGTTGGCGAAGACGCCGATGCCGCAGTTGCTGATTTCACACCCGCGCACGGCCAAGTCCCGCGCCCACTCGATGTAGATGCCGGAGGCGAATGCGCCGTAGCCTCGCGTCACGCCGGACTTGTCCGTGTAAGTCACGCTGCCATCGCCGGAGTAAGTCGCGTTGCGCAAGTCGAGCGTCTCGATGTCCACAAACTGCACGTGCGTGGTGCCATACACGTAGCCGGTGTTGCGCGGGCTGACCAGGATGAGGCTCCACTCGGTGAACTTGGAATGGCGCGGGTCAAACGCCGGGTCCTCCACCGCGCCGTTGCCATCAATGATGGGCAACGCGCCGGTCACCGGGTCCGGGATGCCGCGGATGACGATGCGCGCATTGGCGGTGCCGCTGGCGGAAATCTGGAATTTCTCCTTATAGCCGCCGGGCTTGAAGTGGATGTTCACGATGTCGCCGGGCTGAAGGCCGGCCCATGGCACTTCGCGCAGGAGTGTGCGCGCGCGGCCGGGGCCGACGTCGTAAACTGTTCCGCTGGGCGGCGGGGAGGCGGTCACGGTCAAAGACTGGCCCACGCTCGTCGCCGCGAGGTAGGTCGAGTTGCCCGGTTGGCTCGCGGTGATGGTGGTGGTGCCCGCGCCGACGATGGTCACGACGCTGCCGCTCACCGTCGCCACCGCCGGGTCGGAACTCGCGTAGCTTACGGGCTGGCCGCTACTGGCTGTGGCGGTCAGGGCGAACGGCGCGTCCGAGGTTTGCTTTGCCGGCACCGCGCCGAACGTGATGGTCTGCGCGAGGCGGTTGACGACGAGTGCCACCACGCTGCTGGTCACGCTGCCGGAGGTGTCGGAGACCACGACGGAGTAACCGCCCGCCTGGTTGGTCTGCACGTTGTTCAAGGTGAGTGTTGAACTGTTTGGGCTCCCCAGCGCACTCCCGTCCTTGCGCCACTGGAAAGTCAGCGGCGCGGTGCCGGTCGCAGTGACGCTGAAGGTCACGTTGCTCGTCACGCTCGTGGTCACGGCCACGGGCTGCCCGGTGATTTGCAACGGCGTCGGCGGCGGGTTGGTGATGGTGTAGGTGAAGGTGGTCGTTGGCCCCATGTTCACGATGGAGCTGGCCGGGCCAAGCTTGAAGACGACGGTTTTGCTCTTGGGCTGGCCGGTAGGGAGGATTTTCAGCGGAATCAAATATGGCGCGGGAGCTTGCCCGCCGGTGAAGGAGATGCTGCCGCCAGCCGCTTTGTAGTCCACGCCGTATTCCGCCGTGCCGCTCGGGTCGAGCCAGTAGTAGATGAACTGCGGTGCCGGCCACGAGTTCGAGCCGGGCGGCAGCGCGAGCGTGACGGGGATGTTGACCGTGCCGACCGTGTCGTCGCTGCGTGCGCCGTTCGTGGTGAAACCGACCTGCGGCATCAGGCCGGGGACGTTGAGGAAAAGGTGCAGCAGATTGAAGTCATCCACGGCGACGTAGGGATTCGGGAAGGTGCCGAAGACGGAGTTGCCCGGCGTGCCGGCCGTGGGGGTGATGTTGAGCGGCGTGCCATCGGCGATGGTCGTGGTCCAGCCGCTGCCTGTCGCCGCGATGTTCTGGCCGTTGACATTGACCGTCACTGTGCCGTCGGTGGCGGGGTTGTAGCCGCGCCCGGCGACATACACGCCGCCGGAGACGGTGCGGTTGGTGCGGACGCGCGTGAAGTCCAGGTTCGCCACGCTGACGGAGTATAGGCCCACCGCGCCCCCGGCGTTGGCGTTGGTGAAGGTGAAGCCTTGGTGCATCACAGTCGGATACAAGGTGCCGGTGATGTTGGTGGGCACATGAATGAAATACTTGCCGTCGGCCGCCGTCTCGCTGGAGCCGATGAAGTTCGTCGCGCCATACTTCACGAGATTCGGGCTGCCGCCCTTGTAGTTGTTCACCACCGCGCCCGCGAGCGGGTTGCCGTTCTCGTCCTTCACGATGCCGCTGATGGTGCGGAGCGCGGCAGTTCCACCAGTGACAGTAACAGTCGCGGAGGTGATGGTCTTGCCGCCCTTCATGTCGGTCACGGTGCAGCGGGCCAGAAACGTTCCGCTGCGGGTCCAAGTGTGGCTGCCTTGCGTGGAGAGGCGGGCATCGGGATTGGTGTTGCCCGCTGCGTTGCCGCCGAGCGCGTCGGGGTCGTCAAATTCCCAGTAGTAACTCAGCGTGTCACCGTTCGCGTCAGCAGCGTTGGCGGTGAACGTCTGCGCGACACCCGAAGCGATGGTGACGGTGGCCGGCGAGATGGAGGCGGTGGGCGCGAGGTTGCCGGGGAACGGGCCGTAGTTCACAACGACATCGAGCGACTCCGGCGCGGTGCCGCCTTTCTTGATGGGCGTGACGTGGAGATTCGCCTCGTGGTCCGAGTAGGTGCGACCGATGGCGAGCGGCGCGTCATACATGGTCGCGTAGGGATTGTTCGTTACGCTTGGTATGTTCGCGAGGCCACGGCTGCCGGGCGTCATGTCGAGCAAGGTTGTGTGTCCGGCGGTGGCGGGC
>CAYQCZ010000019.1:14422-19378 GCA_964415955.1 uncultured Verrucomicrobiota bacterium
TCGCCACCGATGCGGACTTCGAGGCCGTTGTTGGACCAGATGGCCTCCGCGTTCGTGATGCTGGCGCGGTAGCTAAACCAGTAAACGCGGCCCGGGTCGCGCACCACGCGCAGCGCGTAATGCTTCCCGGCTTCTAGCGTCGGCTGGTCGAACGCGTGGATGCGATACGTCCCGGAAACGCCGGGCGTGGCGATGTTTGTGTCCGGCAGCCAGCCCATTTGCCACTTCCAATACGGGTTCACGAGCGGGACGGGCGTCGTGTTCTTCCAGCCCATCAGGTCAAAGACATCGCCGTAGGTGTCCGTGAAGAACGTCCCGTTCTTGAGCGGAGAGTAAAACGTGCTCCGCGAAATGCCGTTCGCGTGTTGCAGGCCGAAGTTGTGGCCGAACTCATGCGCGAGCGCGAGGCTCGTGGTGCCGAAGATGCCTTTGCCGTGCGCGCGGCCCGAGGCGATCGTGCCCTGCCCGGGGATGAAGCCGCAGAAGAGGAAATCGAGGTCGTAGTTGTCCGAGTCGTAGAGCGCGAGCTGTCCGAGCGCCTGACCGACCTGCCGGGCCTTCGCGCGCACGTCATCGGCGAAGGAGCCAGGTTCATCCCACGCGGCGAACTTGGACAGCCCGGTCGTTCCGTGGGTCGCGTTGTAAACCGTGTAGCTCACGCCCAGATTGATTTCCGGCAGCACGGTGAACTCCATGGTGGTCTTTCCGTAAGACGCACGGGCAAAGAAGTTGCTGATGGCCGCCGTGGTCGTGCCGTTGGTGATGTTGCCCCAACCCGAATAGTAGCCGCTGGCATTCGGCGCGTCGGACGGGCCGGCCTGGTCGGTGAAACGCACGGGAATGATAAGCACTTTCTTATGGCCGGTGGTCCAAGTCGCAGGCTGGCTCGCACCTTTGCTGACCACAATAAAAGCCCCAAAAATCACAACTGGAAACAGGGCTGATCTACAAACCGCACGTTGGAAGCACTTCACCATCGCGATGACCAACCGAACCTCGAATCGTTTGGTGGAAATGGGGTGCATACCGGGCGAAAATGCCCATCAAGCCGTGTGGGTAAATAGTAAGGCCATGCAATGTAGTTACATTGTATTTACAAATTAGTCAAGTTGCTCGAGGCCGTTTGGTATTCTTCTGATTTCTCCAAATCAGACCTCATGATTTAGGCTTACTGGTGATGACGATGTAAGATGGTTCCTAGAAGCCTTTGAGAACGTGTTGCAGGGCATGCACAAGTTCCCTGGCCCGCTTGGGATGTTCTTGCCGACATAGGCAAATCGGCACTGACGACAAGGGCGAGGTAGGAATTCTACATAGGGTCATTCCAAATGCTGTAGAAAACTGGAATCGACAGCAGCAAACGCACCCGTAAAACTCGCCACATTTGGAAAAGGGAAAGCTTATGTCTCTCCAAAATTGGCAAACAGTTTGGCAGGTTGTGATCGCCTTGGGAGTGATCCTTGGCGCTATTGGTGGCCTCGGCGTCTTCTTTGTCGGTCGACAAATCGAACAAGAAGACAAGCAAAGAACGAAAGTTGAAGAGACTCAGATCAGCCGGGCGGCATTTCGTAAGAGCATTCACTTCCACAAACTCACTGGGCATTGGATAGAAGTGCGAGAAGGTGTCTATCAAGTCGGATTGATTGCAGAGATTCTAAACAAGGACAACACCAGGGCCCATGTTATTCATGAAGCCGCATTTACAGGAACATTCCAAATTGGAGGGCCTGGCGGTCGTTTTCTGCTCTCCACGTTGGTGATGTCCGACGCTAGCAAGTCGATAACGGGGCAATACTTCCTAAGTCCTGGAGGAGAGACGAAGATCAAGATGATCCTTCCCAGTCTGGTTGAAATGCAAATCCTAGAAGGCGTGCCAGGACTTACATTTCAGGGTTCATGGACGTTTCGTGTCGAAGACGAATCCATTCCGCTTGCCCCCACCGAAACGAAAATGGTTTCGGTTACAACGTTGGAGAAGTGGGAGCGAAACAGCGAAGTGAAGTTCCCCCGAAAGAGTGGACAGTGAAGTTCCCCCGAAAGAGTGGACAAGGGGCGGAGAACCCGAGAAAGAGAAGACACCATGTCCACCATCCACAAACCGAGTTCCACGACCTACGATCCTGAGTTCAAGAAGCATGGGGTGCAGTTGCTGCACACCAGCGGACGGCCCCTGGCCCAGATCGCCCGCGAGCTGGGAGTTCACACCACTTCCACCGGGCATTTTGGGACGGCATCCAGGAAGGCCTGGCCGTAGCGCTTCGCCAGAACACGGTTGTCGAGAATGGCCACGATACCCTTGTCGTTGCCGGTGCGGATGAGCCGCCCCACACCCTGTCGGAATTTGAGGATCGCTTCCGGCAGCGATAACTCTGAGAAGGAATTGCCGCCCCGCGCTTCGATGGCCTCGATGCGCGCCTCGATGAGCGGATGATCCGGCACGGCAAAGGGCAGCCGCGTGATGATCACATTGCTGAGCGCCTCGCCGGGCACATCGACGCCCTGCCAGAAGCTGTCCGTGCCGAACAACACCGAATCCACGTCCTCCTTGAAGCGCTCCAGCATGGTGGAGCGCGGCGTGCCCGTGCCCTGCACGTGGATGGCGATGCCGAGCTTGTTGAAAAACGGCTCCATCCGCTCGGCGACTTCGCGCATGAGCCTGGCATTCGTGAACAGGACAAACGCCTTGCCATGGGTCATTTCAACGAAGTGACCGATCCAGTGGATCAAGGCATCTGCATAACCCTGGTCGCGCGGGTCAGGCATCTTCCCGGCCACATAAATCCGCATCTGCTTCTCGTAATCGAACGGTGACCCCACCTGAAGCTGGGTGGCGGATTCACCGCCGACCTTGCCGACGAAGTAGCGCAGGGCATTGCTACGCAGGGCAGGCTTCGATCCTGTCTCTCTGACTTTCTCCTCTGAAGTGTGAGACCGGCTGGAAGGCCGCTCCACATCCGTCGCCAGCGTCGCGCTGGTCATGATCACGCTGGTATCGCTCTCGAACAACCGTCGCCTCAGGTAATCCGCGATGTCGATGGGTGCGGCGTTCAGCGCGATCGCTTGTTGCGCCCGGCCCGCGCGCTCGACCCAATACACGCATTCCTCGTTCGTCTGCGAAAGAAACGTCGCCACCGCATTGCGCAGTTCGGCCAGACGGCGGTTGCATTCCATGAGTTCCTGGCCGGTGTCGCTGTCCTCGCTGGCCTTGATGAGGTCGCTCACTGTTTCGCGCAGCCGCTGGATGGGCAGCGTGACATTGTCCTCCACAAGGTCAGGCCTGCGGATGCGAAGTTCCGACCAGTTGCGCCCTGCCCCTTCTCCGCCAAATGGCTTGCGCATGCTCTTGTGCAATTCATCGCAGACCTCCTCCACATTGCTGAAAAAGCTGTCGCCCGCGCTCAGCAGGTCGGCGACGAGTTTCACTGCGGAGCCCTTGCGCAGCGACGCCAGGAGGCCCTTCTCCGTGCGGGGATTCCACAGCCGGTTCAACGCCCAGCGCAACTGTCCGCTGGAGACGCTCAGGCCGATGTGTTTTGACGCCACGTTTTCCACCGTGTGCGCCTCGTCGAACACCACGAAGTCGTTCTTGAACAGGATGCCGCCCTCCTGGTCCTCGTCCACGCCGCCCAGCAATGTGAAGAACAACGTGTGATTCAGCACCACGACATCCGAGGACAGGATGCGGTTGCGCGCGCGTTGAAAGAAGCAGATGCCGTTCTGTTTGCCGAAGTCTGACTGGTAACCGCAGATTTTCGGCGAACACAGGCCGCGTTCCGAGCAGACGTGCGACCACACCTTCGGGTCCGGCTCGATCTCGAAGTCCGACAGGCTGCCGTCCTTGGTTTCCTTCGACCATTCGAGGATGCGTTTCAACTCCTCCGTCTCGGGCGAGGTGAAGAGGCTGTCCGCCGTCTGCATCGCCTTGTGAAGGCGCCGCGAGCAGAGATAATTCTGCCGGCCTTTCAGCATGGTGAACTCGAACTTTGCGGGCAGCACGGCGGCCAGCATGGGCAGATCCTTCTCGGTCAACTGCTCCTGCAAATTGATGGTGTGGGTGCAGATCACCGCCTTCTTGCTTTCGCTGAGCGCAAACAGGATGGACGGCACCAGATAGGCCAGTGACTTGCCCACGCCCGTTCCGGCCTCCACCACCAGGTGCTCGCGATTCACCAGGGCCTTCGCAACGGCCACCGCCATCTCCTGCTGCTGCGGGCGGAATTCAAAATTCTTCGCGCGCGACAACAAGCCCGTAGGCGAAAAGATGGACTCGACCTGCTGGACGAGGTCCACGCCCGAACCGGCCGGCTGGGATTCAATGATGCTGATCACGATTCGTCCTTGAAATGCTAGCGCACAATGAGTGGAAGGGTCATTCCGGAGGAAGCGCTGTGCTCAGGTGCTTCTCCACCTTTGCGATCAACGGCGGCAGGTCACGTTGAATGGTGTCCCACACCACATCGAGGTCCACATCGTCATAGTCGTGCACGATGATGTTCCGCATCGCTGTCACAAGCTTCCAGGGAACTTCTGGAATTGCCTGCCGGACTTCGGGTGACAAACGGCGGGCAGCTTCGCCTATGATCTCAAACTTGCGGTTGACGGCCTCGTATTTCTCCTCGTTGACCTTGAACTGCTCCCGCATGACGCCTTCCGTGAATCGTTGGATGGCCCGGGCAGCGTGAAGAATGTCCTCCAGATAGGCGTTATCCCTCGACATATAGAGGTTTGGCTGTCGAAAGAATCGCGTGTCGCCGAAATGCATTCCGGCTTTTCTCCACAGCGCGGCGGCTGACCAGATCGACGGACCGGCCAAACAACTCGGCCAGTTCGCCCTGCATCTCTGCCCAGTCGATCAAGGTCGGGTGCGCCTCCGGATGAAAGGTGGCCAGCAAATCCACGTCGCTGGATTCGCGGAAATCGTCCAGCAGTGCGGAACCGAACAATTCGAGCCGGGTG
>CAYQCZ010000020.1:0-18618 GCA_964415955.1 uncultured Verrucomicrobiota bacterium
ACGTGGAAGTCGATGGTCCACGGGCGGAGCTTGTCGGTCATCTTCTTGTAGGCAGCCAGAAACTCCGCCTTGGTGTGCTTGGGCTTGAGCAGGGCGTGTTCCGGAGCGTTGTATCCAAGGAGATAAAGGTAGGTGTGTGCGAGGTCGGCCTGGAAACCCAGCGCGTCCTTCATGCCGACTCCTTCCAGCACATCAAGCATGTCCTTCCACGAATGCATGCCGGCCCAGCAGATTTCACCTTCGGCGGCCAGCCGTTCGCCGTGGTCCTGGGCGATCTTCGCGGCCTCCTTGAAGGTCTCAATGATCCTGCCGGTGTTGGCCTTGGGATTCTCGCGCCACTTGGCGATGCCGAATTCTGCGGAGTCGATGCGGATGACGCCGTATTTGCGGACGCCGTGCTGGTTGAACACCTTGGCGATGCGGCAGGCCACCTTGACCGCCTTCAGGAACTTCGCACGCGCCTTTTTGTCACCCATGGCGGAGTCACCCACAGTGCCGGGCCACACGGGCGCCACCAACGAGCCGATGGCAAATCCCCTGGACGCGACGAGATCGGCGATCTTCTTGAGTTCGTCCGTCTTGGCATTGGGATCGGTGTGCGGAAGGAAAAGGAAGTAGTCGATGCCCTCGAATTTCTGCCCGTTGACCTCGGCGGCGGCGGTGAGGTCGAGCATGCGCTCAAGGCTGATCGGGGGTTCCTGACCTTCGCCGTTGCCCTTGCCGACGAGGCCGGGCCACATGGCGTTGTGAAGTTTGGGGGAGTTGCTCATGGCGTAGTCCGTTGATCGTGTTGTGTTGACCCTTTTTCCCGCTGAAAGCCGGTTGGGTGATCAACACCTGTGCAGTTCTGGCACTGCCGGCTCAAGCTGTGGAAATGAGGCGCACAAAGTAGCAACGCCACTTTTGCCAAGGCAACGTGAAAGTGATGAAACGCGCCGCCCGGTGCTCAACTCATGCGCATGGGCATGATCACGTAGAGGAACGGCTCGTTGATTTTGAAGACACCCGGGCTGAGCTCGTCAGTCAGCTCCAGGAAAACCTCCTCGGTTTCCAGCGCCTTCAAGGGATCCATCATGTAGGCGGGATTGAAGGCGATGGCGAATTCCTTGCCCTTGTAGTTGATGGCAATGGACTCGCGGCCTTCGCCCACTTCCGGCGTGTTCGCCGTGATGGTGAGCGCGTTTTTGCCGAAGTTGAGCTTCACCGAGTTGGCCTTGTCGCTGGTCATGAAATCCGCGCGCCGCAGTGCGTGCAGGAGTTCTTCGCGCATCAGCGTGATGCGCTCCTTGCTCTCGGCAGGGATGACCTGCTTGTAGTTCGGGTAGTTGCCCTCCACGAGCTTGGTGATGATCACGATGGGCGGACTTTTTTCGTCACCCAGCGAAAAGGACGCTTGATTCTCCGTGAAACGGATTTCCACGCTGCCATTGCCGGTGAGGAGACGGTTCAGTTCGTTCACCGCCTTCGTCGGAACAATGAATTCACCTTCGCTTTCGCTGTCGGTCTCCGCCTCGGCCAGGGCAAGACGCCGCCCGTCCGTGGCCACCATGGTCACCTTGTCCGGCTTAAGGCTCAGGAAAATGCCGTTCAGCACGTATCGTGTCTCATCGGTGGAGATGGCGTAGGAGGTGCGGCGCAGGAGGGTTTTGACCTTTTCCTGGGGAAGCGTGGTCTTCTTGCTTTCCTTGAACTGCGGTGTGGGCGGGTATTCCTCCGCTGCAATGCCGTTGATCTTGTAGAAGGAGGCGCCGGACCGCAGCGAGCAGACGCTCTTGTCATCCACTTCAATTTCCAGTTCCGGATTCGGCAGTTCGCGCACGATGCCGAAAAGGCGTTTCACAGGAATGGTGGTGGCACCGTCGCCAGAGACGGTCGCATCCACGGTGCAAGTAACCGTGACGTCCAGATCGGTGGCGGTCAGGCTCAGCTTGTTGTCGCTGGTGGCGCGGAGGTGGACGTTTGAGAGGATGGGCAGCGTGGTGCGGGTGCTGACCACATTCTGGACGGCTTGCTGGCCGTTGAGGAGCTGCTCTTTGGCGTTGGTTAGTTTCATGGGCCGTTAATATCTGAGAGGTTCTCTCAAAAAACGTCTTATTAGTAAGGGGCGTGAATAATGGAAACAACTTGCAGTGTCAAGGTCGCCACAAGCACTTACGCAAGCTGTGGGGCGTGAGAAACCGCCGGACAACAACAGGTTGTTGTGGGCAACAGCAGACTTATTCACAATTCCCCATCGCTGCTCACAGGCGGTCCTTGGGTTATTAGTGTAGATGTTCCACGACTTTGGGGAAGGTCCGGCACACTGTTTCCACGTCTGCGCGCAAGGTGTCCCGACCCAGCGAAAACCGGACCAGGGCATTGGCCTCGGCATCCGTCGTCCCCAGTGCTTTCACGACGTGCGACGGCGTCAGTGATCCCGAGGAACATGCCGAACCGCTGGAAGCACAGATGCCCTCCAGGTCCAGCGCCGCCATCAACGCAATGCTGTCCGTTCCTTCCACGGTAAAGGCGGCCGTATTGGCAAGCCGGCGTGTCTCATGCCCTCTGAACGTCACCCCCGCCACCGCAGAACACACCTCCCTCAATTGTTCACACAAAGGCCAGAGCTGCTCGCGTCCAAAGACGGGTTCCTTCACAAACTGTTCCAGTGCAACGACAAATCCAGCGACAGCCGCCAGGTTTTCCGTGCCGGCGCGCCGTTCGTTCTCATGAGCACCGCCCAGCAGCAGTGGATCGATTTGCAAGGGAGACCTGACGAATAACGCGCCTGCTCCCTTCGGCCCATGGAACTTGTGAGCGCATGCCGAAACCAGATCTGCGTTGAACTGCTGGATGCCTTCAAAAGGTTCCTTGCCAAACCATTGAACGGCATCGGTGTGGAACAACACCCCCTGTTCGCGGCACAGGGAACCCATCTCGGCCACCGGCTGCAACGTCCCGATCTCATTGTTCGCGGCCATGATCGATACCAGCACCGTGTCTGGCCGGATGGCCCTGGCAAGGTCATCGATCGAGACCCGGCCTGCGGCATCCACCGGCAACACCGTCAGCTCGTAGCCCTCCTTGTTCGCAAGATATTCACAGGGGTGAAGCACGGCGTGATGCTCCACCGCCGAGGTGATGATGTGACGGCCTTTATCGCCACAGCACCGGGCCGCTCCAAAGATCGCCATGTTGTTCGATTCCGTCCCGCCGCTGGTGAAAACCACTTCACTGGGTTTGCTTCCCCAGACAAGTGCCGTGCGTTCCCTCAATTCATCCAGCAACGCCCGGGCGCGCCGTCCGACCTGATGAATGCTGGACGGATTGCCCCACACCTCGTCGAGGAACGGCAGCATGGCTTCGCGCACCTGCGGGTCCAGCGGCGTGGTGGCGTTGTAGTCGAGATAGATCGTCCGCACGGGAGGAAGGGTTAGCGGTTAAGCGGCGCAAACACAATCCGAAGCAATCTCCTTGGCAATCCGAGGGTCCAGGTGTAATCAATCGACGCATCTCCAAGGGAAAGTTCATGAGCGATCCATCTCCTGAAGCGAACACCACGAAAGGGTTGCGGTTGGAACTCCGCAACGTCACCAAGTCCTACGGCAACGTCCATGCGCTGGACAATGTCTCCATGGAAATGGCACCCGGCCAGATCATCAGTGTCCTTGGGGCCAATGGGGCGGGCAAGACCACGCTGCTCAGGTGCCTGGCAGGGATTGCCTCGCCCGACGGTGGGGATGTTTATTATGAGGGGGAGGCGTTCCGCAGGGACCGGCTGGATTTGCGCAGGCGCTTTTGCTTCCTTCCAGATTTCCCGCCACTTTTTGTGGAACATACGGTGCTGAGAAACCTTGGCATCTACGCGCATCTGTATGGCAGGGATGGTTCCGGCATGGCGGACCGCTTTGTGGAGTTGCTCCGTGAATTCGATCTCCTGCCCGTGGCCGAGTCGCCGGTGGCGTTCCTTTCCAGAGGCCAGGCTTACAAGGCGGCCTTGATCGCACTGCTTGCCGTGGAGCCGGATGTCTGGCTGCTGGACGAACCGTTTGCCTCCGGAATGGACCCGCAGGGCATCGAGGCCTTCAAGCGGCATGCCCGCGCGGCTGTTGGGCGTGGCTGCACGGTGATTTACACCACGCAACTTCTCGATCTTGCCGAACGTTTCTCTGACCGTGTCTGTGTCATTCACGAGGGGCGGCTTGCGGCCTTCGACACCTTGCACACCCTGCGTGAGAAGGCGGGTGACAAAGCGAATCCACTCGGCGAACTCCTCGGGCGTCTGCGCGAAGCGGCGTGAAACTCCACTCTCCAGAGTTTGAACGGACACTGCGCCACAAGTGCCGCGCTGCGGTCAGCGCGGAGGAGGCGTTGCAACGAAAGGCCCGGCAGCACCGGCGGCGCAGGCATTTTAACATCGAGGCGTGGTTCGTCCGTCTCTTTGGAGTGACTGCGGTGGCCTGTGCCCTGGCTGCGGCGAAGAGTCACAATTACCCCGCAGAGTTCCTCATGGCCCTGTGTGCTCTCTGGTTCACCGGTGCGGCTGCATTGCATGGCGCGCAGATCATTCAACGACTCGACTCACCGCCCGATGTCTATCTGGTGCATCACCTGCCCCTCTCCAGCCAGATGGTGTTTGACTGGGAATGGAGTCAGGCGAAGCGCTTGTCCTACACCATCCTGGCCGAGGCACTGTTGTTCGGTGTCATCATCGCTTACGGGCGCATCGGTGGCTGGCAATGGCTTGCCGTGCCAGTCGGTGCGCTGGTGCAATGGCAGGTGGCGCGTTCACTGGCCGTGTTGCTCGCCCGGAGCGGCCGCATGGTCACATTGTTGACGATCGGTGGCGGGTTGATGTTTGCCGTATGCGGTGCGTGCATCTGGGGTCAGAACCTGTCGCCCAAGGTGCTTCAATGGGCGCGCGAGGAACTGCCGGTGGTGCTGGATGCGCTCCCTTCGGGATGGGTATGGCTGCTTCAGGAGCAGGTTGTGAATGCCGTTCCGCTGCGGTGGATCGCACTGTTGCCAGTGGCCGGAGTGATGCTGAGCGGCCGAGGCTGCCGGGAGGTCATGGCCGAAGCCAGAAGGGATGTCCATGTGCCGCTGGACTACAACCCGAACATTTATGCCGTGGACGATGAATTGCTCGAGCAGTGGCTTGAAACAGAGCGCCCGGATGCATCCGTCGCGGGAAATACGGACGCTCTCACCGCCGGAGACTTCCTGAATAGGCCTGACCCTGGCTGGAAGACGTTTGGCATCCTCGAAAGGTGGACCAACAAACTGTTGACCGACCGGGAGCGATTGCTGGCGGAGGTGTTCCTCGTTTCACCGCAGGCATGGTCGCTTCACTGGGTGGCCAGCAGCAAATGGTTGGCGGGCATGGGCATTGTGGCAGCCATGTTATCGAGGTTTTTTGCTGTGCCGCCTTATCTCTTCCTTGCCCTGCTCTGGGGCGTGTTTTTCAACGCGATTTATGGGAGAAACGCATCTCTCGCTTTCCTACGCAAGATTCCCACAAGCGGAATGATTGTCCCACGACATGCGCTGTTGCCGGTTGGGTTCTGGGAATTGACCCGCCTCTACTTCAAACAATTCATCGTGCGATGGGCAGCACTGCTGCCGGTCGTTTGCATCACAGCTATCCTTGCAGGTGCATTCGCCGGGTCGGAAGGCTCCGGCAGTCCGCTCAGACAGGGTGGAACCTACGGCCTGTATGCGGCGGCGGGCATGGGTTTCCTGCTGGCGATTTGGCCCACCGTTTACGGCTTGTCCATGGCCGGCACCACCTCCCTGCCCATAAAGTGGAACCGCCACAACACCACACTCATTCTCCTGGGTGCTGTGGTCATGCTGGGCTTCATGGCCATTGGCATCGCTTTAATGTCCAAGCCAACCGTTCTGATCACGTTGGGAGGAATCGGGCTGGCGGCCTGTCTGTCGATGATCTTTCTGGGGGCCTGTGGCTGGTGCTACAACGCCAATCGCTGCGATCTCGATCAACGTCCACCCGTGGAAGGGTGAGTCATCGCTGGTCACTGAGACCGAGAACCCTTCCTCAACCCGCCTGTGTGTGCGGAGGTGGTTGCCTGCAACCGTCATGCCAAACCTCACCCGCTTTAACCACATCCGCCAGCCTTTGCCCGACGATCATCGCATTGACTGGGCATGAAGCCGGCGTAATATCGTTTCCGTATGACCGAAGAACTTGTCACCGTATCCTTCAAGCTGCCGGTCAGCGACCTTCGCCGCATCCCGGATGAGAACCGGAGCCGGTTCTACCGGGACGCGGTGCACAACGAGCTGGAGAGGCGCGAAGCGGCCGGGAACTGGAATCCCAAGTCTCCATTGGTTCGCAAAATGTCCGGTCTTCGCGCCAAATACCTGGCGGCGGGAGGCGAGACTCTGGACCCCGAGGGCATCGCCAGGGAACTCCGCGATCGTCGCGGGGGACTGGCGTGAGGACGTTTCTGGACTCCGGGGTGCTGCTCACCGCATGGAAGGGCAGGGAGCTGGACGCGCTGGCGGCTCTCAGAATTCTCGACGACGATCAACGCGAGTTTGTGACCTCCAGCATGGTCAAGCTGGAGTTGCTGCCCAAGCCCACCTTCTTCAAGAACACACTGGAGCTGGAATTCTATTCACGCCATTTCGAGGCAGTGAAGGCCGAGGCCCCCTTGAACGAACAACTCGTGGCAGCCGCCTTCAAGCTGGCCGCCAAATACGGACTGGCCTCTGCCGATGCGCTCAATCTCGCAGCAGCCATTCAACTGGGTGCGGCAGAATTCATCACCACCGAAAAGCCGGGCAAACCCATGTTTCGAGTGGGCAGCTTGAAGGTGGTCTCACTGCACGCTGCGGCAACCTCATAGGTTCAAGTTATCAGGGCCTGGGCGTTTTCACCGGTTGGTCCAGCCTGGCTAAACCCGCACCTGGCCGTCCCCGAAGCACAGCCACTTGTAGCTGGTCAGCTCCTCCAGGCCCATCGGACCGCGCGCACCGATCTTGTCCGTGCTGATGCCGATCTCCGCGCCCATGCCAAACTCGCCCCCGTCCGTGAAGCGCGTGCTCGCGTTCCAATACACCGCCGCTGAATCCACCCCCGCCATGAAACGCTGCGCCGCCATGGCATCCGCCGTCACAATGCTGTCCGAATGCCCGGAGCCGTAGGTGTTGATGTGCTCCATCGCAGCGTCCACGCCATCCACCACGCGAATCGACAGAATCAGGTCGAGGTATTCCGCCGACCAATCCTCCTCAGTGGCGGCTTTGGCCTTCAGCCTTTGATCTTTCACCATTTCCATCGCGACGTCATCCAGGCGCAGTTCCACACCCCTGGCATCAAGTTCCTTTGCGACGACCGGCAGGAACTGATCCGCAATGGCCTGATCGACCAGCAGCGTTTCCATGGCATTGCACACGCCCGGGCGATGGCACTTGGCGTTGACTGCGATGTCAGTTGCCATTTTCAAGTCGGCGGCGCGATCCACATACACATGGCAGACGCCCTTGTAATGCTTGATCACGGGCACCTTGCTGCAATCCGCCACCGCGCGGATCAATCCCTCGCCGCCGCGTGGCATGCAGAGATCGACGTATTGCGTGAGCGACAGCAATGCTGGAATCGCTTCGCGATCTGTGACCGGCACCACCTGGATGGCATGCTCGGGAAACGAAGGCAGCGCGCGTCGTGCCGCCTCGACCATCACACGCGCGATGATCTGGTTTGAATGAATGGCTTCCTTGCCGCCGCGGAGAATGGTGGCGTTGCCACTCTTGAAGCACAGCCCCGCAGCATCCGCCGTCACGTTCGGGCGCGACTCGTAAATGATCACCACCACGCCGATGGGTGTGCTGAGCTTGCGCAATTTGAGGCCGTTGGCGGGCGTGCGTTCATCCAGCACGCGCCCGACCGGATCGGGCAATGCCGCCACTTCACGCAGGCCAGTTGCCATGCCGGCGATGCGTTTGTCATCCAGCTTGAGACGGTCGAGCATCGCCTTGGACAAACCGGCCGCTTCACCGGCGACCATGTCCTTCGCATTGGCCGCTTGGATGGCGACGCGCTCCTGCTCGATGGCCGAGGCCATGGCGAGCAGGCAGTCATTCTTCTGCGCGGTGGAAAGCGTGGCCAGTGCGCGCGAAGCATTCTTCGCCTGCCTGGCCAGTTCCGTCATGTGATCCAGCAACGACATGGGGGAGAGTAAAACGGAAGCCGCCCGGCCTCGGAAGTCCAATCATTCAAACGGTGTTTCTTGCTCAAGCCCCGACAGTGTTTCAGGCAACACAGCGTCTTTCAGACAGGTCCGGATCAAAGAACGACAGGCAACCGGATCCTCAGCAAGGCGCAGGGCCAAATCGGCTTTATAACTGTTGAATAACGCCACCAAAGGAGGTGTGACCGAATGGCCACGAACGATTGCTCCATCAGGCGGCCAAACCCGACGGTAGCTGGCATTTTGCAAGTGCCACACGTGGTCATGTGGCGTGAAGTGTTTCGCATGCCAATCCGAGAGGTCATTTGATTCGTGGGAAGTTCGCGAGAGGAAGCCGAATGTCTGCATCACCTTGTGCAGCCCACAGTCTTCGCAATACCACCGCACATGGCGCTTTTCAATCCGCGGGTATCCGCTGAATGAAAACGCCAGGACGAGCAGGGAAATAATACCCCAGAAGACAATGGTTTTTCTAACGTTCAACCGGTATTGCATGAGGGCAGGACACCCGCCCGCTCATTCCAGAAACATCTGCGCCGGCAATCCAAAGTGGCTGGCGAGGGTCTTGATGTGTTCGACTGTGAGCTGGCGTTCGCCGTTCAATATGCGCACTCCCAAACTGCGGTCTTTGCCCAGCAGGCGTGACAAATCGGCGGCTGACATCTCGTTCGCTTCCACCAGATGCCGCAACAGATCCACGCCCGTCACCTTCGGCTCCTGAATCCGCTGTTGCTCGTAGGCCTCCACCAGGGTCGAAAGCGCCTCGAAGTAATCTTCCTGTTCGGCGGAGAGCTTGTGCCCGGCCATAGTCTCCAGCATATCGGTGGCATTGGCGTGATCCACGGCGTCATGCACGGGACGCAGCATGTGGGTTTCCATGAGGCCCTGATAGGATTTGGGCAGTGTTTTGAAAGTGATAGCTGTCTTCATAACTCTTCTTTCCATCGGTCTTTGCTGTATTCGGCATGGGTCAGGAACCGCAAGGTGTATGCGATGCCCCGGTTGTAATGAAATGCGACGATCAACCGGTAATGATTGCCGCAGACATTGAACACCACCACCGTCCGCCCACTGGCCACTTTGACACCGTCAGCACCACTGTAGGTATTGCGAACATCGTTCAAGCTATTCCAGGAGGCCTTGCGAACCACCCCTCTCCACGCGTTCAAATAATGAGCTGCCTGCGGATACTTTGCTGCCATTTCCACCAGAAACGGCTCCCGAATGATTCGCATGATGCCAAATTGTCATCAACGGCATGTCATGTCAACGGTCTGAATGTCGTCCTGGGAAGTCTCACTGCTGCCGTTTCCCCCGCAAAAACCACGTGGTCATGACGCCTTTGTCCTTCACGGTCAACACGCCGCGCGGTTCGAGATCGAACTTCCCGGCCAGCAGTTTGCGGGTGTCGTCGGTCAACTGGATGTAGCCGGGTTCGCTGTGGGATTCCATGCGGGCGGCCGTGTTCACCGTGTCGCCCCAGAGGTCGTAGATGAAGCGTTTCTTGCCGATCACTCCCGCCACCACAGGACCGGAATGGATCCCGATGCGGATTTGCAGCTTCAACCCGCGTTCGCGGTTGAAATCCTCGATCGCGTCCATCATTTCCAGCGCCATCGCCGCGATGGCCTCGGCATGGTCCTTGCGCAGTTCGGGCACGCCGGCCACCACCATGTAGGCGTCACCGATGGTCTTGATCTTCTCCACATTGTGCGCCTCGGCCAGGTGATCAAACCGCGTGAAGATGTCGTTGAGGATGTCCACCAGCTCCTCGGGCTTGATGCCCTGCGAGAACCGTGTGAACCCGGCGATGTCCGCGAACAGCACCGTTGCCTCGGGGAAACTGTCCGCGATGATCTCGTCCTTGTGCTTCAACCGGTGCGCAACCAGGGCGGGCAGGATGTTGAGCAGCAGCCGTTCGGACTTGTGCTTTTCCTCCTCGAGCGCGGCGTAGGCGGTGGCCAGTTCGCGGTTCTTGGCCTTGATGGCGTTGGATTCCGCCACGGTGCGCATCAACTTCACCACGCGGATGATGCGGGCGATGCGCAGGACGGCGAAGTAATGCGTGGCCGGCGAGTAAAAGGCGGCGACGATCAGGAAATCGAAGACGTTCCAGCCGCTCTTGAAAAAAGCCCACGGCTGCCTGCCGTAAGCACCAATGCGGATGGCGATTTCGATGGTGAAGATGACCAGCACGGCAAACTCCGTGTAGATGAGGTAACTGCCCACGCTTTCCATCACCCAGGGCACGGTTTCGAGTCCGACCATCGCGCTCGAAAGGAGGATGATCCCAAGGATGAAGTTCTGGAACCACGCGGCCTCGGCAATGCGTTTGAAGAGTGCGACCATGGAAGATGCTTCTGCGATGCGTGTGCGTCAGGCGACGCTACCACCCGTTGCATCCGCACTCAAAGTGGAATTCATCGCAGCTTGTCTGGCAATGTCTGGCAAAGGCACTTCCGTCTGTGCGGCAAGCCAGCGCAGCGCGCCCGGAAGGTCAGAGAAAGCCCCCTCCAACTGTGCCTCAAACGCCGCATCGATCAACCGGCCCATGTCACGTCCCGGTGCCAAACCCAGTTGCATCAGGTGGCGACCCATGAGGATCGGTTTGGGTGCTGCGGCCTGAAGGTCCAGCGTTGCCGCGATGTCCAGCAGTGCTGTCAGGCCCTGCGGAATGATCTGTGGTTTTGGTGGCCGGCCAAAGGCGTCCGCAGTGACCACGATGGCCAGGCCGTGGATGGTTTCCGGATCGAGCCTGCGGGCAAGACGGCGCACGGAGCGTTCCGTGGCCGGTTGAATGTGCGCCAGATGATTGGTCACCAGCGGCGGCACGCGTTGGTGAAACACCTTGGGCGCATGGATGCGTTCGAGAAACCCCAAGGTCAGAGGACCGCCTTTTTCCTCGTGGCCGGGTGAAACAATCCGCATGCGACCATCCCGCAAGGCCTCGTGCGTGGTTTCGGGCTTGGCGAAATCATGCGCCAGCACGGCCAGCGCATAGACGATGCGTGATTCTTCATCGGCAGCCTGCCATGCGGGCAGTTGCACCAGTGCATCCAGACAGTGGCAGGTATGCGTGAAGACATCACCTTCAGGATGCCATTCGGGATCTTGTGGTGTGCCGATCAGGGCCTGGATTTCAGGGAAGTGTTCCACCCATCCGGTCTCCACAAGCAGGCGCAGTCCGGCTGAGGGCACACGGCTTCGGGATGCCCATTTGAACCATTCGTCGCGCACACGTTCCTGGGCCAGCTCGTGGAAACCATCCTTGATGCTGCGGCACAATGCAGCCGTCTCAGTCGCGATGCGAAGCCCGAAACGCGCGGCAAACTGCATGCCACGCAACACACGGAGCGGGTCTTCTGCAAAGGCGTCGCTCGTGTGGCGCAGCACACCGTCGCGCAAATCCTCTGCACCACCGAAAAAGTCCAGCAATTCACACTTTCGCGGGTCGAACATCAAGGCGTTGATGGTGAAGTCGCGACGGGAAGCGGCTTCGCGTGGTGTAATGGTGGGATCGAATGTGATCTCGAACCCTTTGTGACCTGATGCCACTTTGGAATCGCGCCTAGGGATGGAAAAATCATGTGTGTGCCCGCCTACGGTCAATTTGACGATCCCAAACGAACGGCCCACGAGATCGGTGCGGCCATGCTTTCGCAGCGCCTTGAGGAGCGTGTCGTAATCAATACCGAACACCTCGATGTCGAAGTCTTTGATGTCCTGTTGGCCGAGGAGCCAGTCCCGCACGCATCCTCCCACGAGATATGCGCGCTCCAGTTCAGGCGTTTGTGCCAGGATGGTCTGGAGTTCTGTGGGGATGAGCGGTGTCACAGGCCCGGGATTCTGCGTGGCCGACATCCGCACGGCAATGCTGTGGTGCGGCGCAACAGGACGTTACTTCGCCCCTGCGCCGGAGAGGACGGCGGGGATGGTGCGCAGCAGGATTTTGATGTCCAGCCAGAGGGACCAGTTGTCGATGTATTCGAGGTCCAGGCGCACCCAGTCGGAGAATTCACGCACTTCATTGCGGCCGCTGATCTGCCAGAGACAGGTAAGGCCGGGCTTGACGCTGAGACGGCGGCGGTGCGCGAGGTCGTGGAAGCGCCTCGTCTCATCCACCGGCAATGGGCGAGGTCCGACGAGGCTCATCTCGCCGCGCAGCACGTTCCACATCTGGGGAAACTCATCGATGCTGTATTTGCGCAGGATGCGGCCCAGCGGTGTGACACGCGGGTCGTTGGACAGCTTGAACACCGGGCCGGACATCTCGTTGAACGCGGCCAGCTCGTCCTTGCGCTGCTCGGCGTCGCTTACCATGGTGCGGAACTTATACATGGTGAAGGGACGTCCGTTCAGGCCGCTGCGCTGCTGTTTGAAGAACACCGGGCCGGGCGAGGTGAGACGCACCGCCACAATGACCAGCAGATAAAGCCAGGAGAAGAGGGTCATGAACAACGCCGCACCGGCGAAGTCCATGAGCTGCTTGCACACACTTTGCCAGGAGGTCTCGGGCGTGGTGCGGAACACCAGCGTCGGCCGCCCGCAGAGGTCATCCAGCGATGTCTGTGAAAGCTGTGTCTTGAAGAAATCCGCCAGCAGCCAGACCTCGACACCCTCCAGTTCGCACACTTCGATGGCCCGCTCGATCTGTCCGAAGTAGGTGTGCTTGGCGCTGAGGATGACGCCGTTGGGCGAATGTTCGTGCAGGTAGTCCACCAGCTTTTCAATGGGCGTGTCATTGAGGTTCAATTCTGCCACCACCTCTGCGTGGCGGTCGCCGCGGCTGGCGAGATCCTTGCGGACGCGGGCGGTGTCCTCGGGCGTGCCCACGATCAGGAATCGCCGGGCCATTTGTGTCTGGCCCATCTCGGTTTCGCCCCAGCGGCGGACGAGTTCCTCCTTCGTCAGCAGGAGCAGCCAGGCGATGGGGCCGAACAGAATGATCACCGAGCGTGCCAGTTGCATGCGCAGAAGGAAGAGCAGCACGATCATGCCCAGGACGAGGAGCGCGCAGGCCTTGCCCGCCTGCCAGGCGGATTCGCGGCTCAGGCCGCGAGTGCGTTTGGCATAGAAGCCCTGGTCTTCCAGCAGGATGACACCAAAGGGCGCGACCACCAGCCACAGCGGCCAGTATGACTCAAAACCTTCGATGGACCGGCCGAAGAACGATGGCAGCCACTCGGCGGGCAGCATGGTTCTGAAGTAGTAGGCCAGCCAGAGCGCCAGCATCAGCACACAGGCATCCACCGTTTGACGGAACAACGTCTGAAATCTGCTTTGACGGGTTAACATGTCGGATGCGCGCCGGAGGCCGGTGAGGTCGAACATCCTCCCGAGGGCGCTTTTCTGCAACAGTGAGATTTGTTCATGGGCCCGGCGGAGGAGCGGTCTGAAAGAGCGGCACGGCCCTCGAGATCAATGTTTCCAGGCGCGCGTAGGTGGCATCCTCCTGGCCCGGAGCGCACAAGGCAAAGAAAGAGACATACGCCCAGCGCTGAAGCACGCCCGAACGCAGCAGCTCGCCGGCCATCCACCACATGCGCTGGTGATGCTGCGCCGTCACACGGTTTTCGGCCACAAACCAATACACGTAGATGCCGCGCACCACCGTTTCACGCCCGTCCTGCTGGATGATTTTGGTGGAGGTGATCTTCATCACAGGCAGGTCGTAGGGGGATGGTTCAAGAATGGGAATGCGGGTTTCCTGCTGTTCGTCAATGCGCAGGCCCTGGCCCACGAGACAGAATTGCGGCTGGTGAATGCTGGTCCGGTCCGATCCCATCAAGACGGCGGTGGACAGCACTTCAAATCCATCCGGCGCACGATAGATGCGCCTGCCAAAACTGGTGTCCTTGGGCAGCGCGCCCAGCTCGGATTCGGATATGGGCACGGCGCGGCTTTCGTGGCCGGGCACGTTGGCGGGAAGCTCCACCAGAAGATTCTGGCTGTCGGGCAGGGGGCTGGTCTTGAGCCCGGGATTGCCCAGTCGCTGCGCAGCCTGCAGACGCAGGATGACACCCGCACCGCCGCCCATGATGAGAAGCGCTGCGATCCAGAGCATCCATTGCCGCCGGTTCATGATGTGCGTGCCATCGCCTCAAGTATCTGGTCCAGCGACTGCGTGAGTTTCCACTCCGGATAGTGGGACTGGAATTTGCGCAGGTCGCTTATGTAACAGATGTGGTCGCCCACACGCGGCGTTTCCTCGTATCGCGTGTTCATTTTGCAGCCCAGCAGCAGCTCGATCCTGGTGATGCATTCGAGGATGGACGCGCTGTTGGTCCGGCCACCGCCGATGTTATAGACCTCGCCGCAGCGGGGCTTCTTCGCAAATGCCTCAAAGGCCGCCACCACGTCGGAGCTGTGAATCTGGTCGCGGACCTGCTTGCCCTTGTAACCGATGATCGTGTAGGTGCCGCCGGACTGGGCCACCTTGAAGAGATAGGAAAGAAAGCCGTGCAACGGCACGCCTGCGTGATGTTCGCCGGTGAGACACCCGCCACGGAACACGCCCACGCGCATGCCGAAATAACGACCGTATTCCTGCGCGATCACGTCGCCCGCCGTCTTGCTGGCGCCGAAGAGGCTGTGCAGCGTGCGGTCGATGCGGCATTCCTCGCTCACCCCATGGAAATCCTCCGCGCGCTCGTAATCATAGCGCGTCTCCAGCTCGACCATCGGAATCTCGTTTGGAGCATCGCCATAGACCTTGTTGGTGGACATGTGGATGAACACCGCCTCCGGATTCGACAACCGCGTGGCCTCCAGAAGGTTGATTGTGCCCGTGGCGTTCACGTCGAAGTCCACCAGCGGAATGTCCCTGGCCTTGTCATGTGAGGGCTGCGCCGCGCAATGGACGATCAGATCGAACTTGTGCTGCTTGAAAAGGTCCGCCAGCGCGGCGCGGTCGCGGATGTCCAGCGCCACGGGTGTGAAACCACGCACTTCGCGCATGAGACGGTCGCGGTTGGACGTGGTGTCACCGCCGGGCCCGAAGAACTCGCGCCGCAGGTTGTTGTCGAGGCCGGTCACCGCGTAGCCCAGCCGTGCGAAGTGTTCGACGGCAGCGGAACCGATCAGCCCGCTGGAGCCTGTCACCAATGCTTTCATCAAGAGTTCCCTGTGTTGTTCGTGTTTTCGCCGGCCTGACCGCCCTGCTGTGGACAGGCCGTGCCGGACGGCATGGAATCCTTTTCTTCGAGCAGTTTCGCAAGCGTGAAAATCAAACCTATCGCCACGAGGAATGTCACGAACCCTGCATAATCATGCCATTTCGCGCCGGCTTCCTGGCCGAACAATTGCGCTGCGATGATCACCGAGGAAACCCGTGCCACATTGCCCGCCACAGCCAGCGGGAGGGCTGCAAGCACCATCACGGCACGCCGCCAGGCTGATTGGAAGCTCATGAAACCGTGGATGGTTGACAGTGCGATGAGCGCCACCAGGCTGCGGATGCCGCTGCATGCGGGGGCCACATCGTATTGGAAGGTGCGCGACTCATTGAAGATGCGGGAGCCGTCGCGAATGACATCGATGCCGAGGCCCTGACCGATGCCGACGGACACCTTGGTGACCAGGATACGCAGTGGAAACGTGAGGGTGTCCGCCAGGCTGCCGACGGGCACGCAGAAGATGAATAGGAAAAAGGGAAAGAAGCTGGCGCGCAGCCATGCAGGCCCCCATGTAAGGCCCATGAGGCCATAGATGCCGGTGAACAGCGCAATCACCGACACCCGCGGTTGTTGCACGAGATAACCGACGATGTGGAGTGTGACGGCCCCCGCCAGGATGGCCAGTCCGGGCGCCCACGGTCGTTTGGACACAGCCAGCAACAGCGCCCGTTTCCACCAGAACAAGGCCAGCACCGCGAACGGGATCAGCATGCCGTGATCGTCCGAGTGGATGGAGGAATTGTAGGCGTTCCACATCCACTCCAGCAGCGAGCGCGTGTCCACATAGCCGAAGGTGCTGTTGCCGAGGAGGTGGAAAAGCAGCAGCCAGGCGGCCAGCAGGGAGAAGAATTGCGCCTTGCCCGGCATGGCCATACACGTTGCTTTGATTTCGTCCCAGAGGCGCATGGCGGTGCAAGTAAAGCGATTGCGAGGGTTTGATTCAACCCTGCCGCAGGTTTTCCAAGCCCCCCAAGGGGATGGTAATCGAGAATCATCCGGCTCGGCATGCTTATTCCAGCTTGTGAGAACGCCTTCAGCCTTTGTGGTCCAGGGTGCAATTCAGGCTGATGTCCATGCAAATCTGATCATTTTCAAGGCGCATGGACGCTTAATCAGAGCTGCTGATCAAACCGCCATTACAAAATAAGGCATTGGCAAACCGTCTGTTACGAGTATTTTACAAGATCGAACGGCCTCACCCCCTTGGATGCTTCGATGTTTGGAATAAGCCTGGCTGTGTTTTGGCGGATTCTTCATTCCTGCGGTCCAGAGGGGGGAATTGTCTCAAAATCGACCGAATATGTCCTGGCACGGAACAAGCTACATGAGTCTCAGGAAATAATTGAGAATTTATGAAAACGCTTACCAACAACAAACGAACCTTGCGAAGTCGCATAGGCGGCTTCACCATCGAGGAGGTTGTGGTGGCGGTGTCGATCATCGGCATTACAGCCACAGCGACCGTGTCAGGTTACACGAATGTTTCGAAACGTTCAGAATGGTCCAATCGACAGGCGGCGGCCAGCCAGCTTGCCGCCCAAAGGATCGAGCAAGTCAGGTCCGCCCGTTGGGATACGCTTGCAAGTCCTGTGGTGGACGAGATTGGAAAAACAAGTTTTACAGAAAGCAAGGTGTTGCTTGATCTCCCCCAGAGGGATGAGGCTCCTGTGGAAGCCCGGCTTCAGACTTCCGTGGAGCAGATTTCCGACGATCCGCCGTTGAAACTGGTGCGTGTGGACATTATCTGGCCGAATCTGGATGGTCGTGTGTTTACCAACACGCTTGTGAGTTACCGGGCGCCCAACCAATGAAGATCACACACCGAGGAAATCTGGCCCGGGCCGGACTCCGAGGTTCGGTCCAGCTTCCCTCCCTTCTGATTGCCGCCACGCTGCTGCTGCTTGTCATCGCGGCGGCTTTGAGCACCCATGTTTTTGGCATGAAGATGATGGGAATCATCGAAACCAACCGGGGCGTTGACGACCGGACACGCCAGGCGCTGCAATATCTTGAGGCGGAGGTGCAGGATGCGGCCAATGTGATGGTTGGAAGGATGGCCGGGAGCAAGTTTCTTCCCACGGAGCCGGATGTCGAGCAGACGGGCAGCGCCCTGATGGTGATTCCCCGGAACCCGGAGTCAGTTCCGGTGCTTTATTACGTGGATCCCAAAATGGGGAGCCTGCACCGCATGATACAGGGGCAGACAAAGGCCTCCCTGGTTGCAGAGCACCTGGCCGACGCCGACGCCTTTCTGTTTGAGGATTACTCCGGGAGGGTGATGACCAATCTGGCAGCCTCCCAAGTTCTTCATGCGCGGCTTCGTTTCGCCAAGGTGGGTGCAGGCAGGGTGGGGGCGGGACAAGGTCAGGCTTTCAAACAATACGAACTCAACAGCAAAATTGCCCTCTCAATTTGGTAATCAAGGATCAGCGCTGCCGTTGTGCGCCGAAGTGTCGTGCTTACGCTTTGGTGGTGGCGCTGCTGTTTACCGGGATCACCCTTCTGGTGCTCTCCTCGGCCCTGGAATGGACCTCCGGACGGGCCGTGACAGACGAGCGCAAGACGCGTTTTTCGCAGGCTGAATCCGCCGCCAAGGCCGCCTCGGCCAAGATCGCCAGCGCCATCGCGCGCGATTTCGCCTTCGAAGGGCCCGATGTGCTGGCCAGAAACATGGAAAGGTATCGCGGGCTGACGCCGACCCGGAAGGAGCATCCTGTCTGGGAGGATTACGTTTTCAGCGACAACAGAGGTCGTGCCAACCGTGCGTTCGTCGTCCAGCAGGAGCCCTGGGGGGAGGGCGTGATCCATCTGCTGCCCGGGCAGCCCATGGGAAAGCATGCCTTGATCGGCATCGAAGTGCAGGCCGGTGAAAGGAAAAGCGGGGAGGCAAAGCCCGTGACCGCCGCCGTCAAACGCACCGTGGAGGTGGCCACCCTGCCGCTTTTCAGTTTCGGCGTGTTTTATGACCTGGATCTGGAGATCAACACACCGGATTCCATGACCATCCAGGGCCCGGTGCATGCGAACGGGAGCATTTATGCCCAGCCGGACTCAAGGCTGGTTTTTTCCGGTGCGGTGACAGCCACAGGGCTGGTTTCAACACAAAAGCACCCTGAGGATCCCGTGCAGCGGTCCACCAGCAGGGCGGTATTCTCCGGGGCCAGATTGGAGAAGATGACATCCATCAACATCGCGGTGGATGGCAAACGCGATTCGCAGGGGCTGCGGCGGTTGCTGGAGCAGCCTTC